>JAJFJO010000121.1 GCA_021774015.1 Gammaproteobacteria bacterium | reverse complement strand
CCCGCACCTGCACCCGCACCTGCACCCGCACCTGTACCTGCATTGGATGATGTAGGCTCAAAAGCGGTTACTAGAGTTCCATCTGAAATATTTTTATTTATAAGTGCACGTATTTCTTTGAAATTTTTTTTCTCAACGGCATCAGCGAATCGTTTGTCTAATTTTTTTATTTAGAAGTCCTCACATTTTTCATGGTCTCTATTTGTAGAGTTGGGTTGTTATATCGATAGCATTAATCTGCATAAATACAATAAGCATACAAGGTTTGTATTAAGATCAATGGGCTGCTTTCCAACCTCTAATTGCCTCTTCCAACTTTTCTTTAGCGGTTATTTTGGAGCTTAGGAAAAAATCACCCTCATAGGATTTTAGATCATAACCTTTTCTGTTAATTTCAGCTTGAACGCCAAGTGCTTGGTTTTCAGCTTGGAATACTGTATTTCGTTGATCTGGATTATATTCGTGTACTACATTTGCATCATTTTGAAGTCGTAGTGGTTCAAGGGTATTGCTTTTAGATGCCGCTGAGGCACTCACTCTGGTGCTTAGCATCGATTGGCCATCTGGGCGTGTTTGAATTCTGCTCTCTGCTAGGCCCGACTGCAGGTCAAATAAAAACCCAGCATGTTGGCTGCGTTGCATGCCAATTAAAGAGGCGTTGCAATTGCTGCATAACATTCTTTGTGTATAAATATCTAAAACAATGCCGTACAAATATGCTGCCCCTGCTTCTTGTGCGCTGCTAACTAAAACGTTTATCCCTGTAGGGGTAGATAGGTAATGCATCATTGCTTGCTCAGAGTGATGAAAGGTTTCATGAAACATTTCGCCTTTGATGCTACGGTCTAATTTATCAGTAGTGTTTACGACAAGGTCAGTGCGGTAGTCGTAAAGACTTGCACTGGTTGCAAAATTAGAAGTGCGCTGCCTCAAAAAGGAGTTGAAATCCTTACAGCGAAGAGATTTGGTTAGCCCATCTGGCTCGTAGAGGTCAGTATAATAATCCATGGTCGATAAAATTCTTTCTTGTTTTTTGGTGACATCACAAATTGCGAGAGTTTCACTTTTAATATCCTCACCCAAGTAACCTTCATCTGTAGACGTGTCACTAAACAGCAAAGTAACTATTCCTGTTGCTATGTTAATACCATTCAAGCCATTGGGGGCATAAATATGTCTTCCAGTTTTGTGTGTTAAACTACTCCTTGTTTCCATCATCCCGCTTAAACCTGCATAGAGTACGGCATGTTTATCATTGCCGCTTAAAGAAATGCTACCGCCTTCTTTATCAGTACCACTGAACATGTAGTTTACGTTTAATGATTTGGTGGCGTCATATAGAGGAACTGTATCTGTTCGCATTGTACATTTTCCATTTTAGGGCTGATATGTTCTCATTATAAATCTATTTTTAGTTGAATAGCCACTGAATTCCACTTTCACTTTAGCCGATTATTAATGATCCGCGGGTTCACGCTATTGAGGTAATATCCAAACTAAAGCTTTCTGAATTTGATTTTTTGAAGCGTACTTCGTTTGTATAAGTAGCTAACTGAGGGGGTGTGTAGAGATTAAAATTTCTACGTAAAATATGTACAAACTCATTTTACGAAGTTATTGACTTTTTATGTATGATACGTAAAACGTGTATATTCACATTTTGCGTATTGGAGATAACATGTCTACAGTGGGATTTATAGGTCGGGAAGCGGAATTAGAAGAGCTTAAGCGCCAGGCGAAAAAGAAAATGGCTAGTCTTATCGTGATTAAGGGACGCAGGCGAATCGGCAAAAGTCGACTTATTGAAGAATTTTGCCAGCATTATCGACATTACCTATTCATGGGGCTGCTTCATTATAGTCGCGGCCTTTTTGGGTTGGATGGTTTAGCGGCTGCCTGACCTACTGCGGCAGCAGGGGCTCCAGAAACTGAGTGATCAGTACTGGCTGAACCTGAGGTTGGGTCTGTAGGAGTGACCTCTGGTTCGAATTCCCTTTTATTGTTTTTTTGCGGCGCTGTGGTGGCTGCGGCTTCTTTTCCTGCTCTTTCAGCTGCCATCTTGCGGCTCCTATTTTCTAAGAAGTTAGGCTCATTAGCGAGGTTACCACTATAGAAAAAAGTGCACGGCGCCTCGGTAATAGGGGGGGTAGGTACGTCACTAGCAGCTGCACCACCAGCACCTGCAGAAGCACTAGCATCAGCAGTGGCACTGGCAGCACCTGCACTTTCAGCGCTTGCCCCAAATGTAAATGTGATAACACGTTCTTCATGGGTTGGGCGATTAACTTCGAGGCAATCTATGTCAGAACCAAGAGCATCATCCTCATCCTCTGATCCATGAAGTTCCTTGTAGCTACAACGCAGCATGGCTCTTAAGCGGTCTTTTGTTGGGTCCGTGTGCGTACCAATGAACGTGTCTTCAAAGCGTTTGGGCAACCTAAAGCCCTTACCAGAAGCATATAGCTCTTTTTGCAATTGGGATAAAAAACCTTTCGGATCATGATTATCTCTAAGCAGGCTATGGAGCACTCTCCGACACTGGTTAGAGCAGGGCATGTTGGTAGAGTGTAGATCGAGAATGACAGCCATGACTTTTTCAGTGCCAATTATATCGTCACGCGCTTTTAGTGTTTGAACGAGCGCTTGTATGTTGTCGCTGCGTGTTAAGTAATAAGCGAGTGCCATTTCAGAGTGGTAATAGCGGATTTTTGTGAGCTCACCAATGTTAGTACTTTGTTGATTTAAATCTTCTTCCTGAAATTTTGTGAGGAAGGTGTTCACCGCATCTTTATCAAAAGAGTCAAAAATGCGATAAGCCAGCCAGAGTTGATATGTATAATTCCATTCTCCGGAAAATATATCTTGGCCCTTGATGTAAAGAGTAACGGCTTTTCTTGTTTTGCGATGTCCGGCATCTGTATCCGCTGTAGAAAGAATGAATGTGATAGCAGCAGTAACAATATTTCTTGTGCTCATTGGGAAAAATTCATGCTCTCTATCATGCGCGTTAGTTAATTGTCTATGAATAGCTTCAGCGGGGATGAGGAGTGCACCAGTTTCAGCTGGATTTTTACGGCTATAGCTTAATTGAATGGGTTTTTCTGCTTTAATCGTTCGAGTGCTTCTATATTGTGGTTTGTCTGTCTGACCGTAGCATGTCGTCTCTCGCAGGTCTCTTGATATAAGTTCACTAGGTTTTCTTGTCGCTAGTTCTTTAAATAGTTTGTGTTGGCACAGGTAGAGTAAATCCTTTACATCACCTTCCAGTGCATCAAATAATTTGAGGTAAAGCATAATAATAAAATTATTTTGTTCCTCGCAGTGAGTGAATGTTTTGATATTAGGTAGAATATGACGTAGTAGATTATTAATTATGTTTTTTATTTCGATATTCTCCTTAAAATTATTTCGCAAGAGAATTAACCAATGTTTATCATTATCAGAATTTCTCATCAATTTTTCAGCTAGTTTTCTTATAAGCTCAGGGCGAAGGTTGTAGTCAGTAAAAGGGTTGCGATCAGGCAAACCTAAAATAGATTGCAGCAATGCTTGGATGTGCTCAGCTAGTGCTTTTGCAAGTGGGAATTTCCAATATTTTGAGCGTGAATCTAAATTTTGAACTATTAAATCCATTGCCGTAAGATTGTTGTGGTCAGTTGCAAATAAAAAATCAATGCAACGAGTGTAATTGGCTTCTATATAACGAGGCTGACTTCTTTTTGCTAAATCTAGTGCCTTGTCGCATAGCGTATTTATTGCTTCAGGGTTGTTTTGCTCAACAGCAATATGCAACAAAGTTATGACGTTATTTTCATTTGGAGTAGTAGCCGCTGCAGCCGCGCCTCCAGTCGCACCCGCGCCAGCATCTGCATCGGATGATATAGGCTCAAAAGCGGTTACTAGAGTGCTAAATGAAATACTTGCACGTTCGTCACCCTCTATAAGGTTACATACTCTGTCGAGCTCTTTATTCGTAACGGCACTAGAGAATTCTCTGTCTAATTTTTGATTTATAGATCTTGGCATTGTCTTTGGCCTTTATTTATAGTTTTGGGTTAAACCTATTTTGGTATTTACTGACACGATTATTATAAAATTATTTGTGGCAATATACCATGTTTTAAATACATCATTTATATTCGTTGCTAAGCTAATGGGCATGTTAAGGTTGTTTTAATAGATTACTAATAGTAGGTAGGTTCATGTTACTAAGATAACATTGCGAGCGAGTACTGATTTGATTAAGTGAACAAGTGAAGCTGCCTTAAATGTCCCCTGGAATTTAGCGTTCTCCTATACGCCTGATTGCTTATTTTATTGCGATAAAGTTGCCTGGTAATTACCCCGACATTTTTCTTTGGCAATAACGCTTTTACAAATCATTTGATAAAAATGTATTATCATCATCGTCAGCATGGTCACCAAGCAGCTCTGCCAAAGCCTTATTAACGGATAAGCGCTGCTGTTCATTAACTTTTAAAAAGCCTTTAATGACTCCAGCTAAACTGCCTCTCGAGTCATCTGTGAGCCACGTATGCTGATGTTCTAGTGTTTCAATAATAGTTTGATAATTTTTTTCAGTACCATTTTGTTCTCTTGCATGACTACTCGGGTAAGTTTGGGCAAATGGATTGGTGCCAATGACAATCTCTAGCAATGTCAA
>JAJFJO010000013.1 GCA_021774015.1 Gammaproteobacteria bacterium | reverse complement strand
ATCCAACCGGTACAATAATCCATGATCGTACCTTTGATGCTCACCGCAGAATTAAAAACGATACAGGTGCGTTGCAAAATACAACGCAGCATGATTATGATGATGAGCATCGTACCGTTACAACAAAACCGCCTATTGCTGCTACACAATCTGTGCGTGAAACAAATGTGTTTGATCAACGCATTTTTGAAACAGATGCACTAGGCCGACAACAAGCATGGGCTCATGCGCCTAATGGTAACATCACTTCTTTTAAGAATGCGATGCTTGGGTTGTTGCAATCCCATTTAATAGATACGTTTAATACGGAAGGTTGGCATCTCAGTCATATGGATGCTAGTGGGATGTTGACTCAATTTGATTATAATGTCGCCGGCCAGCTTAAAGAGATCATTAAAGATGCCATTTATCCTGGGCATGTTGGAAGAATGCTCAGTACAAAATGGACTCTTGATGGCATTGGGCGCCGAATAGGTGTCGTAGATCCTCGCGGGGTTATTTCTACTACACAATTTAACAAACGATCTTTAGCTGACATCATTACTCATGATGTAGGCACTGTAGAAAATCCTGGTGCACGTAATGTTAAACAGTTTGCTTACAATGGGCAAAGAAAACAAACGCTTGTTGTAGAAGGTGATGCAGCAACCAGCCTGAACCAGTACGCAGTGAGTTTTGGGCAAGATGGTTTTGGCCGTTCAACAACAAAAACAATTGACCCTGTGACAGCTGAACAAGTGGGTGCCTTAGCACTACGTGAAGAAAATGTATTAGATAATAATGGTCGTGTCATTATGCACGAAGACCCAGCTGGCCATCATTATTTTTTATTCTATGACTCACGTGGAAATCAGCGATTCAAAGTAAAAGCTAATGGCAATGTAATTGAGTGGAAATATAATGCATTAAATTTAAAAACCACTCAGCGTATTTATACGAAATCTCTAGATATATCCACTATTACGCAAACAACAACACTGGCAGAGATGCAAGCTAAGGTAGCAGCCTTAACTAGTGACAGTGATACACTGACGGCATATTTTTACGATGAAAATAATCGTGAACGATTCAATGTTATGCTGCTGAATGTATTTTCTCAATCAAGTGATGATAATGCTGCGATTGATCAGCAAGGCATTATTACAGAAAAGCGTTACAGCCTCGTTGGAAAGCAAGCTCAGTTTATTGCTTATAAAAACACTGTCGATGCCAGCAGCCTGAATGCTCTCACATATCAGCAGCTTGTTTCTAAGGTGGCAACGCAAACCTCACCTAAAGATCGTCACACTTATTATATTCGTGATCAAATCGGGCAAAAGCGATTTATTATTGATTCTGACAATGCTGCGAAGCATCAAGTGTTTGATAAACGCGGACGTATTATTAAAGTTCATGAATACGCCACCCGAGTAGAACACCCTGAGACAATAGCGAACACGCCTTGGGAAGAGATACGTATTCCTATCGACTTAACACAGGATCGAATAACTTTTACTGTCTACGATGTGTTTGATAAACCGGAATTCATCATCGATCCCGATGGTTATGTTTCTCAATACAGGCATGATGCTAATGGTAATTTAGAATTTATGTGCCATTATGCACAACAATGGACGAATAT
The DNA here is from genome assembly GCA_021774015.1 of Gammaproteobacteria bacterium. Lineage (GTDB taxonomy): Bacteria > Pseudomonadota > Gammaproteobacteria > Coxiellales > Coxiellaceae > JAJFJO01. The sequence goes on along the minus strand of JAJFJO010000013.1, from coordinate 994 downwards.
TCCTGAAGACTATGATGAGATGGTTAGACAAGTTCGTCAACGCATACCAGATCCAGCTAAAGGTGATAGAGCGACTTCTTATAAAGTTGATACGGCAAATCAGGTGGAGCAAATTACTGATCCTGAAGGCAATCAGGATAGTTTGGGGCATGACGCCTTAGGCAATTTAATTGCTCATACGGATCGTAATGGTGCGCAATGGACTTTTCAAAACGATCGGGCTAAGCGTCAGTTTATGAAAACATCACCACCCGCATCGGTAGCAACTACTGTAAGAAGTGCTGATGGGCGCTTGATCACCCAAACAGAGACACGCTCTATTAATCAACGCAACCATTTTGATAAAGTGAATAATGTGACTGAGGTTGTAGCAGACTATAGTGAAAGTGCTGGAACTAATTCAAGAAGTCTTGCGGCACGTTATTCAGCAATTAATGTGTTGGTAGGCACCGAGATTAAAAATGCGCCGGTTAATGATCCGACCAAAGACGATAGCCTTGAGTCTTTGCCCACGAAAAGTGAGGCGGTAACGACCACCAATATTCACGATGGTCGTGGATTGGAAGTTTGTAAGAAAAATTCAAGTGGACTTTGGGAGTTTAGTGTGTTTGATTCTGCACAACGGCTTGCATTTACTGTTCATGCTGATGGCGCTGTAGTGGGGTATCAATATAATGCATTTGGTGATGCGATTGAAAAAACAGTGTATGGCAATGCATTAACGCTTGATTTAAGCCAGTATACAAGTACAGGTATTCCACTTGAAGTTGTGCTTGCTAATCTTAAACCTGATTTGATAAAAGATAAAGTTGATTCTTATGATCGGGATCAACGAGGTGTTTTATCCAGTAACTCGGGCAAACCTATTTGGACCTATTTACCCGGTGATACTCAATTACGACATACAATGCCTAAAAAAACATATATTAATAATGCGTTTGGTGAACGAGAGGTGATCACTCGTTCGCGATTTGTAGGGCATGAGTCGTTGGAT
>JAJFJO010000120.1 GCA_021774015.1 Gammaproteobacteria bacterium | reverse complement strand
AAGAAAAAAATTGAAAAATCCCTAACCAAGTTTTCATTTGTTGTTCTAGAAAAAATAGCAATAGCATCGCCTCTGCTTGCATTATTGATAAGCCACTTTTCTCCATTAAGCTCGAAACAACCATCTGAAAACTTGGCAAACGTTTTAGTCGATAATAAATCACTACCATTCGTTTTTTCTGTTAGCCCTAACGATATTATTTTCCTATTTAGCACCAAGTTAGCTAAATATTTTTTCTGCCCACTTGAACCTCCAACCCAAATAGGGACAGAACCGAGGTATGTTTTACCATGACCTATTGCAATAGTAAGATCCCTACGAGCTACACATCGAAGCATCATCAACAATGTTTCAAATGATTTTAGTTTTCCACCCATTTTACTTGGCACATAATATTTATGAAATCCAAATTTCTCTAGGCTATCACAAGCTTGCTGAGGAAATACCTCCTCCTCATCTAGCTTCATTATGTGAGAAAGTGAAAATAATCCATCACCATCAAATTTTCCCATATGGTCTTCTAGATTACTTATGCTCTGATATTGATCAGATGCTTTATTTAGTGTGTCTTCTACAAATTTATCACTTGCTTTCATTGTTAATGTCCATGCCGATGTATTTCTTGATGCTGTCCGTTTATATATAACTGACAGTTTATTTTTCTCTGAACCTTTCCACTCGATGTTTTTTTGATGTTTTTTTGCTTTACTAAAGAAATTTCAGATAAATTTAACCCATGCTCAGAAAAAACTCTTTGCTTGATCTTATTAGCAATTGTATCTAAATCAATTTTATTTCTATGTGTTCTTTTTATTTCTTGGACTAAAATAATTTTGCTTTCGCTATTTTCTTTATTCGATTCAACTGAAAATTCTGCACCAGAACCAATTACTAATGCATCATCACTTAACTGAGCAGATCGCTCAATATCCTGAGGATAGTAGTTTCTACCATTCACAATAATTAACTCTTTAATTCGTCCAGTTATAAATAACTGACCATCTCGAATAAATCCCAAATCTCCGGTTCGCATGTAACCAATTTCACCAGAGCTCATACAAATCGTATTAAATGTTTTAGCTGATATTTTTGCACTATTCCAATACCCTCGCGGCACACTAGGACCTTTAAACCAAATTTCACCAATCTTGTTATCTAGGCACCTTTCTTTGGTATCAGGATCAACAATAATAACTTTGTGTGTACTATCTGTTTTCCCAACAGATACAAAACATGCAGAATTATTTTTATCAGACGTTGGTTTTATGTCATTATTTGCAAGTGATGCCTTATTTGCATAAATCGTTGTAGGCCCTTTATTATTTTCAACTCCACTAACTAAGAGAGTTGCTTCAGCAAGACCATAGGTTGGATAGAATGCTTCATATCGAAATCCACACTGTTTGAATTTCTCATAAAATCTTTCTAGCGTACTAACATGAATAGGCTCTGCCCCATTAAATGCAACATTCCATGAACTCAAATCTAGCTGTTTCAACTCCTCATCTGATATTTTATCTACACATAGATCATAAGCAAAATTTGGCCCACCACTAGTGGAAATCTTATAGTCACTAATTGCTTTCAACCAACGAAGTGGTTTTTGTATAAAGCTCATTGGAGACATCAAAACCGCTTGAACACCTAGATAGGCTGGCTGTAACAAATTGCCAATTAAGCCCATATCATGAAAAAAAGGAAGCCATCCAGCAATCAAAGTTTCGTTGTCATGTCCAAAAGAATATTTAATAGATTCTTCATTATGCAATATATTGTTATGATCAACTACTACACCTTTAGGATCGCCTGTTGAACCCGATGTGTATTGCAAAAACATAATACTTTTAGTTGATAACTGGGGCTCTCTCCAACTTTCACTAAATTTTATATCAATTATATCTGTGCAAAGAGTTTCTATTTCCTTACCTGAACCACCAATTCCTCTTAATCTTGCCTGCAACTTTTCAGTTGTTAATATTTTTTTCACGCCTGCATTTGTACATATTTTATTTATTTTATCAACACTGGATTTATTATTTGTAGGTAATTGCACTGGTACTGCAATAACACCTGCATAGATACAACCATAAAATGCTTTAATAAAATTCATATCTTGTTGATATGCTAATAGAACTGGCTCATTTTGGAGATTATCTGTTTGCAATTTAGCAGCAATTATTTTAGCTTCTTCTTCAAGCTGTTTAAATGTTAAGCTCTCTTCACCTTGAGTTGATAAATAGGTATAGATAGTATTACTTCCTTGCTGAGAAGCTCTATACCGAAATAAGTCAAAAAAAGTTTTAAACTGCCTATTAATATCAATTTGTTCTTCCATTATAAATACCTCACAAATCTACTTTCAAACCTGATAAAGAGAATACTAAAAATTACCAACAAGTTGATATATGTATAAATACCTAGAAATCTAAAATAACTGAAAATGATGTTGGTGTAATAACAACTTTTCTTCATAGCAAAAATTACAATTGAGGATTGGCTTTTCTTATTTATGCCCATTAACAGGTGAATTTTTTGTGAAAAAAATTTAAATACGGGCTGGCAAATGGGGCGTTTGCCTTGCCCAATTGGACAATGTATAATTGTATAAGGATAGAGAAGTGCTGATTTATAAATTTTTTAAAGTGTAATAACAAGTAGTCATGTTGATTCTCAACTACTGTTGTATGCTCACTTGCTTGACATAAAAATCTTATAACTGTTGTTTTGAAAGCACCTCTTCTCACTTTGCTCAAACAATTAGTGGTACGTGTTTGG
>JAJFJO010000119.1 GCA_021774015.1 Gammaproteobacteria bacterium | reverse complement strand
TACGTATGCAACAGGTCACCATTTTAGGCTCAACAGGCTCGATTGGAAAAAGCACGTTAGAGGTATTAGCGCTTCATCCCGAGCAGTATTCTATTTTTGCATTAACGGCTCATCATAATGTTGACGGTTTATTGCAGCAGTGCTTACAGTATCAACCACAGTATGCGGTTATAGCTAAACCTGAAGACGCACAATATTTACAAAAACAATTGTCTCAACAAGCCGTGTCGACTGAGGTTTTATTGGGTCCGCAGGCATTGGTGGATGTTGCAGAAGATGCAGCGACAGATATCGTTGTAGCAGCCATAGTAGGAGCAGCTGGCTTGCCGCCTACGTTAGCGGCAGTGAGTGCCAATAAACGTATACTGTTAGCCAACAAAGAAGCCTTGGTGATGTCTGGACAGGTCTTTATTGATGCGTTAAAAGAGAGTACAGCGGAGCTTCTCCCTGTCGATAGCGAACATAACGCATTGCTACAGTGTGCACCGCCAGGTTTTAGGCCGGGGCGAGATGTTCCAGAGGGCGTTGAGGGGTTAATATTGACGGCCTCAGGTGGTCCGTTTCGTGATACACCTCTCGATCAATTGTCGCATATAACTCCCGAACAAGCCGTGGCTCACCCCAGCTGGGAAATGGGTGCTAAGATCTCGGTTGATTCAGCGACGATGCTGAATAAGGGGCTTGAGGTGGTTGAGGCACATTGGCTGTTTAGCTTGCCGCTGAATAATATCGAAGTCACGATTCATCCACAAAGTATTGTGCATTCCTTTGTGCGCTATAGGGATGGGTCATTATTAGCCCAAATGGGCTTGCCAGATATGAGAACCCCTATTGCAGCATGCCTGGCGTGGCCAGAGCGAATTATCTCGGGTGTTGAACAGTTAGATGTCATGCGGATGGGGAGTTTGCAATTTGGGGCCGTGGAACATAGCCGTTATCCATGCCTCAAACTGGTATACCAAGCTATGGAGCGTGCTGGCACAGCAATGACGGTTCTCAATGCGGCCAATGAAGTTGCGGTAGCGGCCTTTTTGGAGCGCAAGATAGGGTTTTTGCACATAGCTCAGGTTATCGATCACGCCTTGCAGTCGGTAGATATTGCCGCCGGCGACACGCTGGAAAACGTGTTTGAAAGTGATCGTATAGCGAGCCATATTTCTGGCCAATTTGTGCGCGAATTAAGTGCTAGGGTTCCTGAAAAAGCTAAGGTATAATGCCCCCCTTTATGCGCGGAAACAAGAAAGGATACGAGACCGTAATGTCATTTACCAAACGAATTATTCTCATCATCACAGGATGTCTTTTCATTGCTAATGCAGCTATTGCAAGCAGTTTTATCGTTCGCCATATTCGGGTTAGAGGTTTGCAAGGGATCAGTGAAGCCACTGTTCTGAGTTATGTGCCTGTTCATATAGGCCAGCGTTTCACTAGACAAGATAGTGTTAACACGATCAACGCACTTTATAGTACAGGTTTTTTTAGTGATGTTCGTGTGTTGCGAAGCATTAATACATTGATCATTAGGGTGCAAGAGCGCCCGGTGATTGCTTTGGTTCAAATCAAAGGCAACAAATCAATAAAAACGAAAAAACTGCGTAAAGCGCTAACGGGCTTTGGTGTGAGTGAGGGGCAAGCTTACAATGCTGCAAAGGTAGCTGAAATTCGAATGGGCTTGCAGCAACAGTATGACCAAATGGGTCGATATGATGCACAAATTACAATTAAAACGGCGTATGAACCGCGCAATCGTGTAGCACTCTATATTAATATCCATGAAGGGCCAATTGCAAAGGTGCGTCGTATTGAAATTCGTGGTGCGCATGCTTTTAGTCAACACCGATTGCGTGACCAATTTAAGCTAACGACTCCGGGTTTATTTACGATTTTAAACCATAATGATCGTTATTCTAAAACACAGTTACTAACAGATTTGCGCAATTTAACGGATTTTTATTTCAACCATGGTTATTTGCGTTTTCATGTCATCTCTCACAAAGTTATTATGTCGCCTGATCGTGAAGGTGTGATCATTATTGTTGATGTATCTGAAGGTCCCGCTTATCGTATTAGTGGATATAAGGTGACAGGACCGCTTGCTAAGGATCAAAAAATTCATCATATTCTTTCTACTATCACGGTGGGTGATACATTTTCTCGCAAAAAATTGATGATGCTTAACAAACACATTGCTGATTATCTTGCTGATCACGGTTACGCATTTCCTAAAATTAATGCTGAACCGCGTTTGAATGATAAAAACCATACCGTATATTTAATTTTTCACCTTGAGCATGGTAAGCGTGTTTATGTGCGAGAAATTCATATTATAGGCAATCACCGCACAATGGATGAAGTGTTAAGAGCACGTTTGCATCAAATGGAAGGCGCTGCTTTCTCTTTAAAGACGGTTGATGAATCAAAACGTCAATTAGCATTGTTACCGTACTTAAATAACATTACAGTGACTCCTGTTCCAGTGGCGGGGCATCCTGATCAGGTTGATTTGAACTACCATGTGAATGAAATCAATGCGGGTAAAGCGAGTGTTCAGGGTGGTTATTCGGATGTTGATGGTATTTTGTATGGTGCAAATATCAGCGAGCCGAACTTTATGGGAACGGGTAAATACGTTGCTATAGGTTTTTCTCACAGTAATTATTCGAAGAGCTATTCATTTTCCTATGATAATCCTTTGTATACATTGGATGGTGTGAGTCGCGGCTACCAAATTTATTATTCTAAAACGACAGCGAATCCGAAGGTAAACTTGGATACATACACCATGAATGACTTTGGTGGTGTGTTAAATTACGGTATTCCAATCACGAACTATGACACGATTTCGTTAGGTTTTGGGTATGATTACATTACTATTAATGATATTAGCCCTATAAATTCAGCACGCCCAGCATCACCGCTTGTACTTGCATTTTTGAAGCAAACTCCATCACCCTTTAGCCAATTTAAAGTGACTTTAGGTGTTTCACATGTCACTTTAGATAGAGCAATTTTCCCGACAAGTGGTACGACACAAGTATTGGGGGTAAATGTTGGCGCGCCATTAATTAATCGTAGCGTTAATTTTTATACGGTCACCTATGATGGGAAATGGTACTGCTCATTAGGTAAAGGTTTTATTCTCGAGCCGCATGCAATTGCAGGTTATGGTGGCACGTTTGGGAATAAGCTGTATCCTTTCTATAATAATTTTTATGGTGGTGGTATTGGCACGTTACCTGGTTTTGAATCGAATACATTGGGACCTGTAAACCCGAATAACTTGAATAACGCGTTAGGTGGTAATGTCGAGTTGATTGGCGGCCTTAATGTTATCTTCCCTAATTTCATTAGCCATAAGCTTAGAACATCTGTGTTCTTTGATATGGGTAATATATTTGAAACGAACCACTTGCAATATAGCGCAGCACAAAAGGCTATCAACCCCGGGGTGAAGCCTATTCCTTATGAAGATGTAACATTTGGTAATTTACGTGCATCGGCTGGTTTATTGGTGTCGTGGTATTCGCCACTTGGTTTGATTAATGTGAGTTTGGCAGCGCCTGTGATTAAGAAAAAGGGCGATGAAACTCAGATATTCGGTTTTTCTTTTGGAACGAGCTTGTAGCAGATCTAAATTACTGTTGCGTGGCGGTATCTAATTGAGAATAAGCGCTTCGTTTAATGACGAGGCATTTTAACAATGGTTTACTTTTAACTTTGATAAAACAGGAGAAAGCTATGAAAAAAGTAATGATAGGTCTTTGCCTAGGATTGGCTGCTATGTGGTCTTTCAGTGTAATGGCTGAAGCTGTTGGTGTTGTGGATATGCAAACGATTTTCCATAATTCACCACAAGTTAAGAAAATTAGTGCTAACTTGCAGGCTCAATTTAAATCGCGCAAGAGTGAAATTGTAGCGATGGGTAGAAAAATGCAGGCTAACTTGCAAAAATATCAAAAAAACAAGTCTGTAATGAGTGCTTCTGATGTGAAAAAATTGCAAACTACAATCACTACAGAAGAAATGAGCATTCGTGCTGCACAAGCTAAGTTTCAGCAAGATTTGTTTAAAGCACAAAACAAAAAAATGGCTGCGCTTATGAATAAGATTCGCGGTATTGTTAAAATGGTTGCGGCTAAGCAAAAATTAGACCTCGTTTTACCAAAAAACAGCGTTCTTTATTCTAAAAACGACATGGATATTACTGTTACGGTTCTTAAAGACCTTAAGTAATAGTGTAATATTATCCCGGAATTTAGTGCTTGCTGGTGAGCTTGCGAACCTTATAAGCACTTAATATCCGGGATCTATTGCCAAGTTCAAAGCACTAAATCTACCTTTGTGAGCACGGACAATAACTCGCTCGCACTTATTTCCAGGATGGTGTTTCTTATTGTGACTGAATGAATATTATGAGTTTATTATTATGGATTCCATTTACAGCGTTGCAGATTTAGCAAAAATAATTGGGGCTGAGATTCAGGGTGATGCTGAATTAAAAGTTGAAGGCGTTGCACCTATTGCGACAGCAGGGCCAGGTCAGTTGACCTACCTCATTGGCGGGCAGTATCGGCAGTACCTTGATGAGACTAAAGCATCTGTTGTGTTGCTGAGCTCAGATGATGCGCCTTACTGTAGTAGCACCAAGCTTGTTGTGAAAAACCCTGAAGTTAGTTTTGCTAAAGTTGCTGAATTGTTTTCTACAAAACCACGTCAGCGTATGGGTGTGCACAAATCAGCTGTTGTTGGAGTACAGTGTAATATTGATGCGACGGTATCGATTGGTGCAAACTGCGTTATTGGTGATGGCGTTACCATTGGCTCAAACTCAATTGTTATGCCGGGAGTGACAATTGGTGATGGTGTGACGGTTGGTGAGAATTGTCTTATATACAGTAATGTGACTATTTACCATCAGGTGACTATTGGACATCATGTTGTTGTGCATAGTGGCGCTATCATTGGTGCAGATGGATTTGGTTTTGCTCAAGAAGATGGGCGTTGGGAAAAAATCCCTCAAATTGGCTCGGTAGTTATTGAAGATAATGTCGATATAGGGGCAAATACCTGTATCGATAGAGGCGCCCTTGACGATACTATTATTCGCAAAGGCGTTAAGTTAGACAACCTCATCCAGGTTGGACATAATGTAGAAATTGGTGAGCATACAATTATTGCTGGTTGCACAGCGATTGCAGGAAGTGCTCGTATTGGTAAGAACTGTATGATTGGTGGACGATGCACGATTAGTGGTCATCTTACGATTGCAGACTATGTTGCGTTAAGCGGCACGACGACAGTGGTGAGTAGCATTGAAAAAGCAGGCGCTTATTCATCAGGTTTTGCGGCAACACCACACCGCGACTGGATTAAAACAATATTGCGTTTAGGGAAATTAAATGACCTTATAAAACGGGTTAAGAATTTGGAGAGATTGAATAATGGCAACCATGAATAACCTTGAAGTTAGGAAATACCTTCCTCACCGTTATCCTTTTTTGATGATTGATAAAGTTGAGTCTGTTGAGCCAAACAAATCTATCGTGGGGATTAAAAATGTCACTACTAATGAGCCTCATTTTACAGGGCACTTGCCAGAAATGCCTGTGATGCCTGGTGTAATGATTATTGAATCCTTGGCGCAGGCGGGTGGTATTTTAATTTATAAAACACTTGGTGTGTATCCTAAAGAAGATGAATTTTTCTACTTAGCCGGTGTTGATAATGCGCGATTTAAACGAACGGTACTGCCTGGAGACCAATTAAAGTTAACTGTGGAACTGGTTAAAGTAAAATTAACGATATGGAAATTTAAAGGTGTGGCAACAGTCGATGGTGAAGTGGCTTGTAGTGCAGATTTTATGTGTATTCAGGCGCCAACCTTAGATTTAATGTGATAAAAAGAGTGTAAGCAATGATAGAAGAGAGAGTAATGCATGATCCGCAAATACAACCGAATGATTCCATCGCTATTAGTCCACTAGCTTGTGTTGATCCATCCGCAAAACTAGGTGTAGGTGTGACAGTTGGTCCATGGAGCTTTATTGGTCCCAATGTTGAAATCGGTGCAAACTCAGAAATCGGTTCGCATGTTGTGATCGCACGTGACACTAAGATGGGTTGTAATAATAAAATTTATCCATTTTCAGCTGTGGGTAGTGATCCGCAAGATGTGGCTTATGCAGGTGAGCATACGTTTTTAGAAATAGGTGATAACAATATTATTCGGGAAAATGTGACCATTAGTCGTGGCTCGCATCATGCAGAAAGCATTACTAAAATTGGAAATAGCAACCATATATTAGCCTGTTCGCATGTGGCCCATGATTGTGTAGTGGGAAACCATATTTTATTTGTTAATCATGCAACTCTTGCTGGCCATGTTACTGTGGATGATCATGCTATTATAGGTGCTTTTTCGGCAGTGCATCAGTTCTGTCGTGTGGGTTCGTATAGTTTCTTGTCCCATTCAGCTGAAATTACTCAAGATGTCCCACCATTTTTAATTATGTATGGTAGTGACCCTACACCTAAAT
>JAJFJO010000118.1 GCA_021774015.1 Gammaproteobacteria bacterium | reverse complement strand
ATAATTTTTCAATATCAGACTGGCTCATTCGCGCTACTTTTTCAATCTCAAATGCGTGGAAATTATGTCGATATGCATCACGTTTACGTAACACTGTGATCCAACTCAAGCCTGCCTGCGCACCTTCTAGCACTAAAAATTCAAAAAATATTTGATCATCATAAACAGGCACGCCCCACTCGGCATCATGGTATTCAATATAAAGTGGATCTTCTGTTACCCAGTCACAGCGTTTTGTATTACTCATTAATTTTCTCCATAAGCCTCAAGCAGTTTATGACGATGCGCCCTTGAGAATAATGTTTAGTACAAAATCATACCATCATCTCAATCACCCATGATCAACATAACAGATCCTGTTTAACCATTAGCGATAATTTCGAGCTTACATCCATTTAAAAGCAAATTTAATCACAATTCAATACCGGGATTTTTACTGTAGAGGTTTATAAAGTTCACACCCACTTTAGGTATAACTCAAAATAGTTTATTTTAAACGCCCTTCAGCAAACTTGTGTAATATACTAGAAACCAGGGTTTGATAAGGCAAACCCTCGTACTCAGCAATTTTCTTAATTTTTTCAAGATCTGCAGATTGAATTCTAATATTAATACGAGAGTCTTTTCTTAATGTATTACGAGCAGCTTGCTTAGCTTTTGCTTTTTCTTCTTTCAAATTCGCTACAGAATTCCACTCACCTGCTTCAACAGATTCAAGCAGCTCTTTTTCTTCAGGAGTCAATTTAATTTTTTTCTTCATTATTGAAATTTTCCATGGTTTGTTGGATTCTGAAAGAACACTCCATTTGCTCAATATAGTACAATGTGTGCCTTTTGTCAACAAATGTATCGCTCATGATTTCTCCCCAAGTGTTTTGACCTAAAAAATGCAGTTAAGCGCGTTTATCCAGCGGTTTCTCGCCACGCAGTCTGTTTTAAGTGGCCATTGTTAACCTGATACTCAGCAGTGATATTAGCCTTTACTTGGTGGGAGCTCGCCATGACATAAACGCGAAAAGTGTTGGCAGCGACTTGCTGAACAGAGACCTGGGTTTGAACACCTTTCGTATCGACAAAGATAGATTGTCCAATAAAACTAAAAGCTGTTTTATGCAACATCGATTCAGCCGTATTAAATACGCGAAGTTGTAATTGTTTTTCGTTTAATAATTTTCGATCCAACAGCGTCCGCTCTAAATCAACTGAAATCAACAAAGACAAACCCAGCAACACAATTGACACTATTAGCAGTGAAGCGCCCTTTTGGTACAACATCAATAGATTGCCCCAAATTCACGTAACGCTACATACGCACTCCAAACACGCTGTCGATGCAGCTTAAAGAAAACGCCACGCACATTATTCCAATCGACCACTCCGTCAGCTTTAACGTAATGCAATCCACTATCACCGAGACCATTTAACACACCATACTCAACCTGAAAATCATCAACACCCTCCGTTAACTCTAGACGACGACTGCCAATGATTTTTTCATACAATGCATACACTGGTTTTCTTGATTTATTCTTTCGAGCGGTTTTCCCAATAAAAAATGCAATTTTCTTATACCGCTGTTTCCCCCTATACGATAAACATTCACTTAAAACAACAACCGATGTATCTGGCCTCGCTTTAACACCCACTCCACGCGGGGTAGTATTAGCTGCATAGCCTTCTATTGCAGGATATTTCATCGCATCATTACGAGACACGCAGTCCTGCAAACCAGCAATTCGAATTCGACCACCCATATAACTCATGGAGAAATTCATATAATGAATTTCTCGCATCAGCTCGCTTGCTGTTTGCCGCCTATCATTCAGCGTCACACATATTGCTATGACACTTGCCATCAAGCAACTAAACAAAGCTACTGCAAGGGCACACTCTAATAATGTATTACCTTGTACTTTCTGAGCGCTCATAAAACTGAAGAAACACTAACAGCATGAGAACGCATTTCATGCCATTTCAAATGAACACGACATGACACACCATCACAAGTAAGCGACCCTTCCGGATTTGGTAATAATTTTTTATTATTTAACTGCCAAATGTTTTTCTCCATGCTGCGTGAAGCAGCAGAGCGGTCCGCCCTTAAACGTTCTAGCAAAGACTGCGCCTGATGCAGGGCAACATTATGCAAATAAATATCATAGTTTTTTTGGTATAAATGGGTTTGAATCGTCAGAAGAGCAAACAGTGCAAACGCCATCAGCGACGCTGCAATGAGTGTTTCCAATAAAGAGAATCCTGATTGATTTAAATACGTATTCATTGCGGTAGTTTAAAAAGTAAATTACCCTACCGCAATACCGTAGCCTATAGGGGTTTGACCTACGCCAACAGCCCGGCTAACCCCTACAGATCAATATTTCTTTTTTATTGCATTAGCTTTTTCTGCAACGCACTAAGAAAATCCATCGGTAGTGGGAATACGATCGTTGAACTTTTATCACCCGCAACATCAATAAGAGTCTGCAAATAACGCAATTGAATAGCTGTTGGTTGATGCGATAATATTTCAGCAGCTTTTTGCAAATTATCAGCTGCCTGCACCTCACCTTCAGCATTAATAATTTTAGCGCGACGTTCACGCTCAGCTTCCGCCTGACGCGCAATAGCTCGCACCATGCTTTCATCCAAGTCCACGTGTTTAATCTCAACATTGCTAACTTTAATACCCCAACCATCTGTCGCTTCGTCGAGAATAGTTTGAATATCCACATTAAGTTTATCACGTTCTGACAACATCTCATCAAGCTCGTGCTGCCCTAGCACAGAACGCAATGTCGTTTGAGCTAATTGACTGGTCGCTTCATAATAATCCTCTATTTGAATAATCGCTTTCTGCGGATCAACCACACGAAAGTAAACGACTGCATTCACACGTACTGACACATTATCACGAGAAATAACATCTTGACTTGGCACATCCATTACGATTGTGCGTAACTGCACGCGCATAATTTGTTGGATCATAGGGACCACAATGATCAACCCAGGCCCTTTGACTTTCCAAAAACGACCCAGAGTGAAGATAACACCACGCTCATATTCTTTTAAAATATTAATAGAAGAAAACAATAAAAGAACAACAAAACCAATAATGATATAAAGAAAAAATGACATACCTAAACTCCTATTATAAATAATTCACCCAAATGAGTTAACCCTGACGCTCAACGCGCAACTGTAAACCCTGCATTTCTTTTACAATCACTTTTTGCCCTTCTTGCAAATCATCGGAATTTGCAATCAACCATGACTCGCCTTCAATACGAACCCACAAGTTACCACCCCTTTCTATCACAACAGCTTCTTTACCCAGCATAGCTTCGCGACCACTCACTACTGGCTTACGTCTTGAGCGAAACGCCAATTGCAGTACGATCACAAAAAATAAAACGGTAACCGCAGTCACACCAAATATAATAGACCAAGGGACGCCATAACCCGCTATATCCGTGCGTATTAGCATAATAGACCCAACAATGAAGGCAATAATACCGCCTAACCCTAGCGCACCAACACTTGGCACAAAGGCTTCCGCAATAATAAATGCCAAACCCAAAACAATTAGCCCTAAGCCGGCATAATTAATCGGTAACAGCTGAAAAGCATATAAAGCTAACAACAAGCAAATTGCCCCCACCACTCCTGGCACAATAAAACCGGGATTAGCGAACTCAAAAAATATTCCATAAACACCAATCATTAATAAAATATACGCAACACTAGGATCCGTAATCACGGCTAAAAATTTGCTGCGCCAATCAGGAACTATTTTTTTCACAACCAAATTTTTTGTATTTAATATTTTTTCTTGGCCTAATACATTGACTTTCATGCCATTCGATTTTTGCAATACTGCTGGAATATCCCTAGCAATAAAATCAATTACATTTAATTTAAGCGCCTCACTGCCCGATAAACTTTCTCCTTTAGTCACTGCTTTTTCTGCCCACTTAACATTACGCTTTCGCAATTGTGCAAGACTGCGAATATAGGCCCTAGCATCGTTAATGGCCTTAGTCTGTGAAGCGGATTTAGAGGATGTGGCTTTGTCTTTTTTCTTATTTTTATCCTTTTGCCCCCCAGGTGTTCCAATACTTACTGGAGTAGCAGCACCTAAATTTGTACCTGGCGCCATCACTGCTAAATGACTCGCATACAGTATGTATGTACCCGCACTGGCTGCTCGCGCACCACTTGGCGCGACAAAAGAAATAACAGGAATAGGAGATGACAGGATGTCTTTAATGATCATGCGCATGGACTTGCTCAAACCGCCAGGTGTATCCATCTGCAAAATAATGACTCGTGCACCTTGTTCTTGTGCTTGCTTGATACCACGAGAAATGTAATCTTGCACGGCTGGACCAATCGCACCCTTGATATCGAGTAATGCTGCCGTAGGTGTGGGTTTGCTGGCTGTCTGCGCGAAACCATTGATCAAAATGCCGCTCAGGCCAAATAGGAAAGCAATAAGCGCTAATATACGACAACTATTTTTAAACCATTCTTTGGTTCGCAGCATCAGCAGGTTCCTTTAGCTGAAAGAGTAGGCTGTATTATGTCACTTCTTAATGAGGTGGTGCAACAACTACTCTCGCCGCCAGATAGTGCCATCAGGCGTATCTTCAATAGCCACACCCATCTTCGTTAATTCACCGCGAAGCTGGTCAGCTAACTCCCACTCTTTATCAGAACGCGCTTGAGTGCGCGCAGCAATTAACTGGTCGACCTTTTCCACATCAAGATCGTGCACATCCCCTTGTAAAAATAATTCAGGGTCTTCTTGTAAAATTCCAATGGTTTCTGCCAACATCTTTAAGCTAGCACCCAATCGCGCTGCTTCATCCAACTTGTCTTGCTCACGCAGCTTATTAATCGCACGTGCCATTTCAAATAACACCGCTAATGCTTCAGGCGTATTAAAATCATCATCCATCACTTGCGTAAATTTTTCGACATACTCGTCACCAGCAGCATCACGACCCACTTCTGGTAAACCACGCAGTGCAATATACAAATGCTCTAAAGAAGTGCGCACTTGCGCCAAGTTATCTTTTGAATAACTCACCGGGCTACGATAATGCCCCGACATCATAAAATAACGCAGCACCTCAGGGTGATGCTCTTTTAACATGTCACGAATGGTGAAAAAATTATTTAACGACTTCGACATCTTTTCTTTATTAACTTGCAACAAACCAATATGCATCCAGGTTTTTGCAAAGTCGGTTGAATAAGCTGCTTCAGACTGCGCGATTTCATTTTCATGATGCGGAAATTTTAAATCCATACCGCCACCATGAATATCAAACGGCTGGCCCAATAGCTTAGTTGACATCGCAGAACACTCAATATGCCAACCAGGACGCCCTTTACCCCAAGGTGAATCCCATTGTGGCTCATCCGGTTTAGACATTTTCCATAACACAAAATCCAGCGGATCACGCTTGCTATCACCAACGCCCACTCGTGCGCCTGCAATCAAGTCATCAATATTACGATGTGATAACTTCCCATATTCTTTAAAACGACGCACATCAAAACAGACATCACCATTATCAGCCACGTAACCATAGCCTTGCTTAATAAGATCTTCGATTAACTGAATAATAGAGCTCATATATTCGGTAGCTCTAGGCTCATGTGTTGGCGGTGTGATGCCCAATGCACGATCGTCTTCGTGCATCGCATCGATAAAACGTGCTGTTAATTCATCGCACGTCTCATTATTCTCGCGCGCACGATTTATAATTTTGTCATCAACATCAGTAATATTACGCACATGTTCCACCTCAAAATCACGCCACCGCAAATAACGCACGATAACGTCGAACGCAATGACAGAACGTGCATGGCCAATATGGCAATAATCATAAACGGTGATGCCGCACACGTATAAACGCACTTTCCCCGGTGTGATCGGCTGAAACTCTTCTTTAGTTTTGGTTAAACTATTATAAATTTTTAACATAGTGCAATGCCTTTGGTTTTATACTCTAGTTAATCGTTGAATGATATCGCGATGCTGAGAAAATTGTGCAATCAAGTTGTCACGCTGCGCTACTTCCCAGCTCACTTCAGAAAATGCTGGCATGCAAGTACACCCTAGAAAAACATACGCATTTTCACAACCCACCTCAGCGGCCATCCAGGTTCCTGCTGGCACAAGATGACAAACTTGCGCACCATTACCTAAATCACCCAGCTTCACACAACTCAAATCACCTTGCTCAGTGAACAAATGCAATATGCAATCGCTGCCGCCATAGAAATGCCAAAGCTCGTCACAATCCACACGGTGCCAAGCAGAAAAATCATCACTATTAAGGTAGTAATATATATGACTACCTAAGCTACGCTGCTGGCCCTGGTGATCAAATTGGCGTTCTGACCGGTAAACCGGTGCAAAATAGCCGCCCTCTTGCTCTAGTGGTTCTAACTGGTATTTATCGATAAGTTCTTGTGTCACTACTCAGGTCCATAACAAGTTAAGAAGACCAACAGTATATCAGGCGATATTAAAAACGGCACTAATGAATAGCTCACTGCACTAATTATATTTATTGTCTACTCAGACTCAGATCCATACCCAGATCCAAGTCTACTAGCTGAACTGCTGCCACTGTCCGATGTATCCTGCTCATTCCCACTTTGTGATGATGCAGTATCTCCATCATCACTCTCTGGCCCTGTATAATCATCACCTGAAGCACGAAGATTAGGAGTTAAGGGCGCAGCAGTACCATAATCCCGCCCATTAGGATGCAAGGCCCTAGCTTCACCACCAGCACTTCCAGCACCCTGCTTACCTGATGAAACAGATTGCCAATGAAAACCCTTACGGCGACAACGAGTATACAAAATAGAAGCCAAACCAATAAGGCATAAGGCTGCAACAGCAATAAAAACAATTTTATCGATAAGAGGGACTTCACCAAGCATGTGTGACAGGCTCTCAGGGCCTGTCATTGAGCCTGTTGTTGAACTCATTGTTGTGCTTATCGCCGCACCAGTTGTCCTAGAATAGTTACTAGTGCCTGTTGAGCTTGATGATAATTCTGCTGAACTGTTCGCAGCAGAAAATAAAAAAAGCATGAATACAAAAAGTCTATTTACATCTGAGTTATTTGCGCGCATTTTTCTCTCTAGTCTTTAACATATTATTAAAATGATGAATATTTCTGCATTATCCGCATGTACAGCATGAATTACAAGTGGACGCATTATAACCGAATACTCTACCATAAAGTAGGCCCACACACTCAAATTTTCCTTAAGGGAGCATTATCTTTTGGCCTATATTTGTAAGTGCTTGTTAGTTAGAATTTCACTGTATTTTAAGCACTAAAATGTAATTATTAAAATTGTGTTTCCCATGAATTTGATTTAGTATCGCCCTTCATTAAATGATTATTGCTACAATAAAGTGAGGAAATAACCATGAGCAGACGAGAAAGTGGAACACCCAACATGCAGTGCTTATTAGCCGGTTTACACTTCACAAGCACCGAATACTCAACCTCTAAAGTTAAACCCATGCTGGCGATAGGTTAAGGATAGCAAATCGCACTAAAATTCAATTCAAGCCCAATATAATCTTCTACAGCCCTCATTTTCACCTCAAAATGAGGGTTACATTGCTTATTTAAAGCCATACAATAACCAAAGTGTTTCCTTCAAAGGAGAAACCAAGGATAATTAGTGCATTAATGCTAAGCAGCCTACCAAAATTTGGATCGTACAATCTAATAGCCATGATACCTGGCTTTTATAGAACCATTTTTTTAGCTTAAAAGATACATTAATATACACAATTAAGAGGAAATTTATTATGCCGATGCTCTTTTACTTTAATAGATCTCTAGATGAAAATGGTAAAAAATATAAGAGTAATTTTGAATCAACTGTTAAATACTTGGAGGCTGAAATATATATAAGTGGTATGTTAGTAATTATTTCAGCTGCCTTTATTAGTGTTATTTCGCTTCTTAAAGCTGCCGAACATTTTGAAACAAAAACAAGTAAAATACTTGATCTAATTGAAGGTTTTATACCCATAGTACTTTCCCTGGTTATTGGACTACTTAGATTTATTGCTACAAGGCTCGAAAATGATCTAGTGAGTTATAAAATCAAACTGGGAATAGAACAAGGTTACATAAGTAATGCAAAAAGTGAAAGAAGCTATATGATTGGTGCATATGCACCTCGGCTACTAAAAGATCAAGGCGAATTAAGCAGATTGTTGAATTATAAGTCAGCTGACCATGATTTTAGTGATGATCCTTCCACTGCTGGCTCTAGTGACGACTCTGCTGCCGAACCTCCAACTGCTAGAACACCCTTATTTCCGAGTATGTAAATAGATCTGTGTAAATGACTTCAGTCAGGCACGGTTTTAGGCAATTATTTCAAGCTGCCTCATCGCCATCTACGATAGCAAATATTTTAGCGCAATAAAATCTAAAATTAAAAAAATTATTGCAGGGCTGT
>JAJFJO010000117.1 GCA_021774015.1 Gammaproteobacteria bacterium | reverse complement strand
AATTGTTTTCCTTTGCGTCGCCAAGATTTATTAGGAACAATAAATACAAAAGCTGACGAAATAAGAATAAGAGTAGCTACAAACAAGGCCCATAACGCATAAAGTAAGAGTATGAAAATACCGATGATATAAGACATGATTAAAAGTCCGAGCCTTGTGAAGAATTATTATTGGATTTTAGTGATTCAGCTTCTTTATAAATATCTTTTTGTTTTGGTTTAGTGCGCACCTTGAATGCACAGTCTTTTTGTTTTATAGAAAAGCAGTCGCGATATCCACCCAAGTTTTTTGTCCATTTTCCACCGCTTGGTTCTAGCGCTAGTGTGTGAAATATTAACTTAATCGGGAAGACATGTTTTTTAGCAGCACTATATACACAGGTGATTTGACCTATGTTAACGCCATTCCACTGGGCACCAAGGAATTTTGATACTTTTTCAATAAATGAAATGTCGTAGCTTTTCCAGCCGCCAGGAGCTGCCCAGTTCATTTTTACTGGGTTTTTTCTTAATGCGGAGGTAGGTGGGCAGAAAACAATGTTCTTGGGTTTATGCGTTTTATCGCTGCTTGTTGTGCTCTCGGGTTGCTTGGCATTAGTGTTATCTGTAGTGGTAGTTTGTGCCCAAGCACAGCCGACCGACAGGCTTAACGCCAGCAAATAGAATGTTAATATGAGCTGCTTTATTTTCATGGAGCAATTTTAACCCAGAAACAGGTGTGGATCTACGAGCAAAGTTATTTGATTGATCCGGCCTAATTCAGCTACTATGTCGCTCCATAGGGATTCAGTATATTTTTACCAAAGAAGGATGCTTATTGTGGCCAAACTACATTTTTACTATTCTGCTATGAATGCGGGTAAAAGCACGACGCTGCTCCAGTCCAGCTATAACTACAATGAGCGCGGCATGGATACGCTGCTTTACGCTCCGGTGGTGGATGATCGGTATGGCGTGGGTAATATTACGACGCGAATAGGGTTGCAGTCACAGGCGATCACGATAAACGGTTATTTTGACATTTTTGATGATGTTAGCAGCAAGATAGCAGCAAATGCAAACATTAAGTGTGTTTTGGTGGATGAAGCACAGTTTTTAAATAAAACTCAGGTTCAACAATTAGCGCGAGTGACCATAGAGCTTAATATACCTGTATTGGCTTATGGCATTCGTTCAGATTTCCAGGCGGAGCCATTTGAAGGCAGTCTGTATCTGCTAACTTGGGCCGATATATTGATTGAGCTCAAAACGATCTGTCACTGTGGCAGCAAGGCGACGATGAATTTGCGTATCGATGGGCAAGGACACGCAGTGCGTGATGGTGAGCAGGTAGATATCGGCGGTAATGAACGTTATGTGGCTACCTGCCGTAGGCACTTTTATCAAGGTGTTGCGTCACGTGAGCTTGCTCAAACGGGCTTATCCCAAGAAAATGCGGACTCGGTAAAGATAGATTGATGGGGTTTGAAGTTTGAATCTACCAGCGTATTTGCTCTAATGACAACCTTGCCTTCGTGCTCGGTAGGGTACGCATATAAATGTGTAGCGCATACTGGGCAGAAGTGCAGAATTATTGGGTTTCCGCTCCCACCGTTATAAGTATAGGTTTGCGTTTCATTAGCAGCAGACAGTTGACGTTGATCAAAAAGCATTCCACATAAATGGCCACCACTATTCAATATTCGGCAACTATTGCAATAGCAGGTAAATTGAAATTCTGGCTCTGCACTAATTGTAAATTTGTTCTTCCCGCAATGACATGCTCCGGTTAAATTTTTCATATTTAATTCCCCCTATTGTTTTTTGAGTATCCAAACAGTTGCATCTTTACACTTAGGACCTTTAACATTATGAGAAACCACTTCGAAGTGATTCTGTGTAAATAATGATTGATACTCTATTTAGCTTAGAGATGCATGATAGAGCATTTCGCCACCATTATCACTCCAAGCTTCTAACTCTTCTGGTCCAGATGTAAGTACTAAAATCCCATTTGGCTCGATGTGCTTTTCAAAAATTTTAAATATATTACGTTGACAATCTTTGTTTAGGAGATTCGCTGTATATAGTGACATTATAATCGGCGGATATTCATGCTTTAAGGGCGAAATCCGCCGCTTATAACTTTGCTATAAGCGGCGGGCTCTAGAGATTGAAGGCCAGACCCTATATTTTTACATATAAAACAAGGAGTTAAAACCATCGTTAATTCCGGTTTTCCCGCCACCTATAAATTTTTAAAAGGATCTCTCTATTGTTCCTGGGAATATCCCGCAAAGTTGTATATAATGCGGCCGATCTAGCTTGAGCAGACGTATATATTAAGGTCTCTTATGTTAGACAGGCTGCTTAACCCACATTACGAGAGGTCTGATTTATGTCGACTGCGGTTGTAAGCCCATCTGGAGATGGGGCAACTTCTAAATTTGCTGCATGGCAGGCATGGATCGTCGTTTTTTCAGCCTCATTATTCTTCTTGTTTGAATTCATGCAGGTCAATATGTTTAATGCCATTGCTCCAGGCATTATTCGGTCATTCCATATCGATGCAGTTCAGCTTGGTAATTTATCGACCGCTTATTTTTACGCTAATGTCTTGTTTCTGTTTCCTGCGGGTATGTTGCTTGATCGTTTCTCCCCTCGTAAAGTAATTTTGGTTGCAATGGCGGCTTGTGTCACCTGTACATTTTTATTATCGATGTCTCAAACGTTATTTCAAGCCGAGTTATGCCGTATGGTGACAGGCATTGGTGGCGCGTTTTGTTTGTTGGGCTGCGTTCGAATTGCGTCTCGTTGGTTCCCTCCTCGTAGGATGGCACTGATCGTTGGTTTGATTGTTACCATGGCAATGATTGGAGCGATGTTGGCGCAAACACCATTTACTATTGCGGTTGATGCCATTGGGTGGCGACGTACTATCGCTGTAGATTCTTCAGTGGGTGCTTTGATGCTCATTATTTTATGGATGTTTATTAAAGACTATCCGCCCGGCACAGAGGGTTTTTTCGCAGATGAGCATAATCACTTGGCAGAAGCCGGTTTTTTTCATAGCTTATCTCAAACAGTTCGTAATCCTCAAAATTGGTTTTGTGGCATTTATGCGTCGATGATTAATTTGCCCCTGATGATATTGGGTGCAACGTGGGGGTCGATGTATTTAGTACAGATTCATCACTTTGATCGTGATAATGCATCCTTGATCACATCGATGATTTTCTTTGGCATGATTTTAGGTTCCCCAGCGATGGGTTGGGTATCAGATCGTATCCGGCGCCGTAAATTGCCGATGATTATAGGAGCCGTATTTTCAATTGTTACTATTCTGGCAATTATGTATTTACCAAACCTATCTTTTGTTGATTTGATGGTGTTGTTTTTTGCGTTAGGTTTTATTGTGGCATCACAAGTGTTAGCGTATCCCTTAGTGGCTGAGAGTAATCCAGCAATGCTAACGGGTGCTTCAGAGGGGGTTGCGTCAACCTTAATCATGTCAGGTGGTTTTACGACGGTGTTATTTCCTGTGCTACTTGATGTGCATTGGAAGCATATTATTTCTCATCAAATTCCAATTTATTCTGCTCGTGATTACCATTACGCCTTAGCTATTATCCCCGTTGCGTTTGTTATTGCATTACTTGCTTCTTTTTTATTAAAAGAAACACACTGTTTGTCTTATGAAGAGCGCCATGACTTGCCTACTGAACCAATTATTTTTGATGAAAACGATGCTGTGAATACACTAGTGGAACCAGGACTCGCTACCAATACGATGGAGACTACTTCGTGAGAGAGACAACTAATGAAGGATTATCATCGGAGCAGGCATTGAATCAATACGGCGCAGACGTCAAAGTATCAAGTACACTGGCTTGGTTTGTTATCTTAATCGCATCTTTATTTTTCTTTTATGAGTTTGTTCAGATGAATTTGTTCAATGCAATTAGCTCTGCATTGATGCACGATTTTTCTATCAGCGCAGAACGTTTAGGCAATATGTCTTCTTTTTATTTCCTGGCGAATGTGATCTTTTTATTTCCGGCGGGCATGTTATTAGATCGCTGCGCTACTCGCAAAGTGATTTTAGTGTCTTTATCGGTTTGTGTTTTAGGCACGGCATGCTTAGGCTTTGCCACTTCTTTTTATGTCGCATGCGCTTGTCGATTTTTAACGGGTATAGGTAGTGCCTTTTGTTTTTTAAGTGTGATTCGTTTGGCGTCACGATGGTTTCCACCCAAAAGAATGGCTTTGGTTATTGGTGCAGTAGTTACTATGGCGATGATTGGCGGTATGGTGGCGCAAACACCTATGGCACTATTAGTCGAGCATGTGGGTTGGCGGCGTGCATTATTTATCGATGCAGGTGTTGGCGTTATGATTCTTGGTTTGATCGCTGTGTTTGTTAGAGATTACCCTAAAGGCCACCATGACACTCACCTTAAAGAACAAGAAGCAGTGATAGCAGTAGGGTTTTGGGCATCGATGAAAGTGGCTTATTTAAATCCACAAAATTGGTTGGGTGGTATTTATGCATGCTTGATGAATTTGCCTATTGGTTTGCTAGGGGGGTTGTGGGGTGCTTTGTATTTAGTATCTACACATCACCTTACACAATTGCAGGCAACAGACGTGACATCGATGTTGTTTTTGGGAACTATTATCGGTGCGCCTATTGTTGGTTGGATATCTGATAAAATCGCTATGCGACGTCCACCCATGATTGCAGGGGCAATTGTTTCATTACTATTATTTCTAATGGTGGTCGTAATGACGAGCCTTAGTTACCCAGCCTTGATTTTATTGTTTTTAATGATTGGTTTAAGTACCAGCACACAAATTATTGCTTACCCATTGGTTGCGGAGAACAGCTCGCGGATTCTTACAGCAATGTCGGTGAGTGTTGTGAATATCAGTATTGAAGGTGGGTCAGGCTTATTGCAACCGTTTTTTGGTTACCTTATGGATAAACACATGATGCATCGTTTACATCATTTAACGCACCATTTTGTACCCTCTGATTTTGGGTGGGCGATTTGGTTGTTCCCATTGGGTTTTATTATTGCTTTGTTGGCGATGATCTCTGTGCCGGAAACATTTTGTAAGCAGCGTGATGTATAAAATGAGACTTGCTTTTTTTTAAAAAGGATAGCAATGAAACGGATCTTGGTTATTTTTTTGCTTAGTTTTTCATGTGTGGCATGCTCGACCAAGCCACCGAAACATCCCAATAATGTGTGTAAAATATTTCAAGAATATCCCGCCTGGTATTGGACGACACTAGCAACGCGTAAAAAGTGGGGTGTGCCGATTAATGTGCAAATGGCGATTATGTACCAAGAGTCGCACTTCTTAGCAGGCAATGAGCCACCACGCAAAAAATTATTTGGCGTTATTCCCTGGTTTCGTCCAACGTCTGCAGAGGGTTATGCACAAGCGGTTAATGAAACTTGGCGACGTTATTTGAAAGCGCGCCATCGTCGTGGGGGTAACCGTGCTGACTTTGCGATGGCCAGTGATTTTATTGGCTGGTATGTATCAGTGTTGCATCGAAAACTTGATATTCCCAAGTCAAATACCTATGAGGTCTATTTGGCATATCACGAAGGCAGCTTAGGATATCGTGTAAAGAGTTATCGCGATAAACCGAAATTGATGCATATCGCATGGCGGGTCAGTCACCGAGCGGCCGAATACAAACAACAGTTACTTGAGTGTGAATCGACGCTACCTAAAAAACCTTGGTGGCGGTTTTGGTGAGAATCTTGTCATATTATCCTGCCTAAAGTTGCGAGTCATTATTACCCTTTCCAGAGCGCAATAATTG
This sequence comes from Gammaproteobacteria bacterium, assembly GCA_021774015.1. GTDB lineage: Bacteria > Pseudomonadota > Gammaproteobacteria > Coxiellales > Coxiellaceae > JAJFJO01. Next base: position 1,522 of record JAJFJO010000117.1, on the reverse strand, counting down.
TGTTATTATTGCGCTCTGGAAAGGGTAATAATTGGCGGTAAGATGTTAGAAGAAAGTCAACAAACTGAGCAGTTGCTCATTACGCTTAGAGAGGAGTTTGAAAGAAAACTTGAAGAAATAGATGAACTTACAATAAGAGCCATAAAATTTCCTGAGGCAAAAAATAAAATCAAAGTGGCTATTGGGATAAGGCGGTCTGGTAAAACCACGTTAGTTTTGCAGCATATAAAACACCTCATCAGCAACGATATTCCACTATCAAGAATTTTGTATATAAACTTTGAAGATGATCGCCTCCTTCCTATGTCGCAGAAGCAATTTGCGAAATTGTTGGAAGCTTTCTATGCGTTGTATCCAGATAATCATGATCAGCAATGCTATTTGTTTCTAGATGAAGTACAGAATGTTGATGATTGGCCGCTTGTGATTCGACGATTTTATGATACTAAGCATGTGGAAATTTTTTTGACGGGCTCATCGGCAAAGTTATTAAGTAAAGAAATTGCAACTTCTTTACGAGGAAGATCTCTTGCTAGAGAAGTTTGGCCATTTAGTTTTCAAGAATACCTGCAGGCAAAAAACATAGTGCATAATAGTAAGCTTATGGGTCAAGCGACACTTGATAAACTTAAAGCTAATTTTATGGGATACTTACAATCAGGTGGATTTCCTGAAGTGATAAATAAGACAGAATCAGATCGACGGCAAACACTACAGGAATATGTGCAAGTCGTCATGTTGAGAGATATTATCGAGCGATATAGAATAACAAATGAGCCTTTAATTAAATATTTGGTCAAGCATGTCTTGCACAATGCTACTACTTCATTTTCAGCAAATAAAATGTTTAATGATCTGAAAAGCCAGGGCTATACTTTAAAACGTGATACGTTATACAGCTATATGGACTACATTGAAGATGCATATCTTGCTTTTTCTGTTCACCTCTATTCGGAATCACTTAGGAAGGTCCAAGTAAACCCTAAAAAAATATATGCTGTTGATACAGGTCTTCTTAAAGCTTACACATTAGGTCACCAAGAAAATTTGGGACGCATGTTTGAAAATATTATATATCTTGATTTACGTCGGCTAGGTTACCAAATCAACTATTACTTAACTGAAGAGCGTTATGAAGTCGACTTCATTGTTAAAGATTTGCAAGGTGAGGCACAGCTGCTACAGGTGGCGTGGGATACGGAAAATAAAGAAACTTATGATCGAGAATGCCGCGCGCTTGAAAGTGCATGCAATGAGACAGGGTTGCCAGGTAAAGTTGTCACGCTCGAATCTTATCTCCGAGGTGAGTGGTTATAGAGCTGGTTGGTTGATGTGCCCCATAGTTCCGTTTAAACAGCACATGCTAGTACTTTCAACGTAGATTTGTGATTCCAGCTAAACCTAACGACTTCAAACCCAGACTGCTCCAAACAAAGCTGCAAACTTTTCTTAGTGAATAATGAAATATGTTCTGGGGGTGAAAGGTGTCGCCATTGTTCTAGTTTTTTAGGAACAGTCCAGT
>JAJFJO010000116.1 GCA_021774015.1 Gammaproteobacteria bacterium | reverse complement strand
TGGGAAACGTAACCGAAGCCGTGGGTACCAAAAACCCTACTTCTCTTGCAAATTATGATGCTGAAGATACCAGCGGCAACCAGAAACGAGCAGAAAACTTTCAACCTCTCTTAATTTGGGGGAGAGAGTTGGCTAAGGCTGTGCGCTGTGAATTTTTTAATTATGATAGCCTATCCGGCGGATATAAACCAAATGAAAAATATTTAACGGTTATAAATGATCTCTTTGCTGGTGAAAGCAAGGATAATGGTTATGAATTTCTAATAAAACAACAATTAACCGAAGACGCTCAACTTACTCGCTATCAAGCAATTAGCAAAGTAAACCGTAATTTATTAAGCGCTATGGCTACCAGAGAGGGAACGCGTCAAGTGATTCCCACTGCAAAAGGGGTAGCTGTTGATATCCTTCAATTCCAATATGAATCTATGAAATATGTTAACCTTGGCTTGCGTGGGCTTATAGAAAAAACACAATTTTCGAATGTATTTACTGAAATAGATAAAGAAAGATTGCAGGCACTAGACTTACTCAAGGACTTGTCAGTAAGCATCGAAGCAATTATTCTTGAGTGTCATGAGCAACGCGAAAAGCAAGGTTCAATAAACCTTTCACACCTAGAATTTGATGAAAAGGGGAAGGTGACTAAGATCAATTCCATTAAGGGACTCGAAGAAAAGAAAGCAGCTATATGGCATAATGCAAAAATGAGCTTTTCAGCAATACAAGACGATATTGAAGCGCAAGTAGCTTTACTAAACAACCCGTCATCTGATACCGAAGCAGTCCAGGAAACCCCTTCTACTGGCATAGAAAGAATATTCGCCAAGTGTGGAGCTGTTGTTAATGATGACCTAAAGCCTTATGAAAAAGAATTTCCAGAGGTGAAAAGCTTTACTCAAAAAATCAAAAGAGTATTGAGCGATGCTTATAAAAGCTTTAAAAGCATTTTCTTTGCGGAAGAGGTGCATTTCAGCACCGTGAAAACTATTGATCACATCGGACATACCGCCACGCTATTTGATAAAAAAAGGAAGAAAGTATTCCGAGATAATAACAGCGCGACCGAGGAAAAGCCTAGAAAAAGTCAGAGCCTTCGAACATAAACAACGAGCAAATAATGCAAGCGCTACGAAAAACATTTAAACTGGAGAAAAATAATGCCAGAAATTGAAAGACCAATTAGTGCAAGAAGCGCAGAAGCAGAGCAACGTCCTCAGGCTAAAAACTTAGCAGCTTTTTCAGGTAGCCTTGGCTCACTTGGCCGAGTTTTTGACCCCGAATTCCACGGTTTTATTGCAACAGATACGTACACCCTACCGACAGAGCTTCAAGAGTTGTTCGATCGTACGCTTAAAGAAGCTCTCTCCGTCGCACAATTGAGACCATCCTTCAATGAATCAAAAGAATCTTATTTTATAAATGAGGCAACCCTGACTCTATGGCTAAGCTCTTTAAGCGCTGTTTTAAAAGAAGAATTTTTTAAAGGCGAAAACATCAAAGCTATGGCTAGGGATGACCGCGTTGAACGCGACCTTGACGACATACACAGACGGCACCCTGAATGGAATTATCGGAAGCAGAGAAATCGTCATGAAAAAACTAGAGAGCAAATACACACTATCTATGGCCCCACCGAAGAGCTTTTAGGCTTTCTTGATGAATTTTTTGGCCAGAACGCCTATGAAAATTTGATGAAAATCTATGCTGAAAAAAAGCACAAAAGACCTGAAGAAGCTCGTATAGAGGTTAATGAACTACTCCTGGCTGCAATTGCTGTTTCTCTATTCAATAAAGAAAACGTACAAATGTGCAGCGAAACCGGGCAAGGAGCACTATCGTTTATTAATAAAGGGTTAGGGAAACAAAAATTTCCAGTGGACAAACCTGCTAATGAAGCAAGCCCAAAAATCAAGAGACAAGAACAGGAATCAAACAAAAGGCAGTTCATTAAAAACCCTGAATCACTAGAGCTTATTTTTGATCGCGGTAGCGAAAATCTTAAACCCTTTGAAACTACTAAAACACAAAATTTAGGAAGGCTAGAAGACAAATTGAAAACCCGCTTTACTGAAACCTTTACAGAAGCTCTTCGCAAAGCCAAAAAATACCCTCTACTAGTTGGCTCTGAAGGCAACCATTCAGTTATTCCAAATGAAGAAATCTTAATGGATTGGGGCCTACAGTGGGCTGAATTTGTTAGATCAACGCTATTTGTATATAGTGAAACTGACATGGCGTATAAACCCAGAGGAAAATTTCGTAGCTCTCTAAATAAGACGTTTGGGAAAAATGGTTATACAACCTTAATTCGCCGCTATATGATAAACAAAAAAATTACTGAACCCGAGGCACAAAAGGCCATCAATCAACTTCTTCTCAACGGCGCGGCAAGTAGCCTACTGATTCAACAACTTGAAATAGGGGGGTGCAGTGAGCAAGAGAAAACTGCTGTTGCACAAACTTGTTACAAGGGCATTTCAGCGCTTTCATTTGACAGCAAAGATGCTGCTAACAACCAAGTTCTAGCAAGCCACGAGCGACTAAGTCGTTATCTAGCGCTTTTTGATTTACTGCAGTCTGTAGATGGAATTATTAACGAATGCGAAAAACAACGTGCGAAACAGGCTGATGGCATTTATAACTTCCCTATCTACAGCGAAGAAAATGCAATGGATAATGCTCCTGCCATCATAGGAGCTGCAACTGATGGCAGCATGAAAAAAGCATATATATGGGATTGTGCAAAAATAAAATTTGACGCAACCAAAGAAAAAATTCAAAGGGAAATTAAAAGGTTGGACTCCCTTAATCAAGCTCAAGAGGACGAAAATTATGATCTTGACATCACTGATTTGGAAAAAGAGCTAAGCTCAACCACTACTTTTCTGGAAAACCATGAAGAAGAATTTCCAGATATGCAAAATCCGATCTTAAAAATAAAACGCATATTAAGTGACGCATTTAAAAAAGCTGCTAGCAAAATTGGTGTTAATGTTAAGTATAGCACTGTAGAAGCTACCTCAAACATTAAAAAAACAACCAGTGCACTCTTTGCGAATGCTGGACAACCAGACAATGCCGCTGATGCAAAAGCTGTTGGCACTGCTGCTTCTCCAAAAAGAACAGCCGCTTCAGCAGCTTGATGTGAGAATGCTGGATCCCGGATATTAAGACTCTCTAACACTCGCAAGCTCGCGAAGAGAATTTAGATCGCAGCCTGTGCCCGTAAGGTAGATGACAATAATGACATAACCCCTCACCCATAGTATTATTAGCAATTCGAAAAGTGCAAGGGGCTTGTTTTGATGGATACTGTCACCGACCAACATTCAATGAAACACCCTGCTGGTTTATGGGTTATTGCTACCATCAACGCCCTCTCTTGCTTTGGTTTTGCCATTATTAACTCCATGCTGATTCTCTATACGACCGGTATAATGAAGATTCCTACCAGTAAAGCCTACTTGCTATTTGCAACATATAACTCGCTGCTGTTTACCCTCCCCCTAATCGGTGGCTATCTTTCTGAAAAACTGGGTTACAAACGATCCTTTGTCTACGCATTGCTTCTCTATGCCTTAGCCCTACTCTTTCTTAGCCATAAAACGCTTCCTATGATGTATATAGGTCTTGGATTATTTACCACTGGCGTCGCTTTTTTTGTGCCTACGTATTTAGTTCTACAAGGCAAGCTGTATGCAAAAGATGACAAACGCCGTGAAAGCGCATTTACCATTTCCTATATGATTATGAATCTCGGATTTTTAGCCGGTGGTGTTTCCAGCGGTTTTTTACAGCAATCCATCGGTTATACATGGACTTTTCGTATTGCAGCGATCGTTACACTTGCTTGCTTTCCCCTCTATTGGTTTGGTAAAAAATACATCGTTGCTTTTAAAGATCGCATCATTGAACAGCAAGTAAAATGGAATCCTGTAGTATGCTGGATTGCACTTGTATTATCCTCTGCCGCTATTTTCTCACTGGCTCGTTGGCTACTTGAACACACCACTGCGAACGATGAACTGCTGATTGGCCTTATTTCACTCTGCACAATAGCGATTGGTTTTTTAGCATTTCGTCAAAAAGACCCTATTGCTAGAAAAAAACTGATTGCGTTTATTATCTTGTCGTATATCTCCGTTGGTTTTTGGTCGCTCTATACACTTGAACCCTCTTTGGTAACACTGTTTATCAAAAACAATGTAAACCGTGTCTTGCTGGGTTTTACCATACCTTCTTCTACGTTTTATGCTCTCGACCCTCTTTTTATTATCAGCCTCGGTGGCTTTTTTAGTATGTTGTGGGTGGCGCTCGCCAAACGTAACAAAAACCCTAGCCTACCCGTAAAGTTCACAATGTCCCTAATGTCAATGACACTAGGGTTTGTGGTATTTATCATTGGCATTTCCCTCGCGAGCCATGATGGCCTTACTAATATGCTGTGGATTGTGTTGGGCTATTTGTTTTTATCTATTGGTGAGTTGCTCGTTGGGCCTATCGGTCAGTCGATGGTGGGCCGTTTATCGCCAGAAGGTATGGAGGGTCGTTTAATGGGTGTTTGGCAAGTGTTTACAGGTTTTGCTGGAGTACTATCAGGTTTCTTGGCGCAGTTTGCACTGGTGCCAAAATACAGCTCTGTGGCTACCTCTAATCCTATTTATATGCTAGCATTTGCCAAGATTGCAGGTATGACACTCATTATGGGAATTATATCCTTAGTGCTTGTGCCTTTTATTAGAGGATTGCTTGCAAAATAAGCAATAAACAGGAGTTGTGGAAAATGAGGGCAATAAGAAACTTAGTGTTAGCGCTATGTGGCATGTGCTTTTGTCTAGCTTCTTTTAACCTTTGTGCAAAACAGGTTTCCATCAGCTTGAAAGAGCAGAAACAATATCTCAAAGTATACCCTGTTACATCACCCAAGTTTTGTCCTTCGTTTAAAAAAGCGGCATTTACCGCTTGCCATCGTCACCTGCGTTTTGTGCCATTCTTATGGCCTATCTTTTGTCATAGCGTGATGGGAATGTATCGCGAAATGGTTCATCACGATGGCAGCTTCCAGCGTGCTTGTAATGTTGAAGATAAGCTACACGCTAAAGCCTGCCTGAACACGTGGACATGTTATTTGGCTGGTGGGCATGACTTCGATGGACACCTTTGCAATGGCAATGGTATGTCATGTTTGCAAATTGCGAAGCTGAAGCGTAAGTAGCGGCTGCGCAAAGCTACGCAAGCTGAGGATCGACAAGACGAGCAGATTATGCATGGAAGAGCCTGCATTTTGCAAGACGGATTAGTTTGTGTTTTTACCTTAACACGAAGACAGCAGTCTCTGCAGGTTAGACGCCTTCGGCGTAAAGAAACTAGTGCCAAATCATCTCCGTGCAGATTTCAGCACATAAAACAGTAAGCCATACTTATTCTTAGCACTCCAGGCATACCAGCCATTAGCCCCTGCATCTTTAGTTGCCTGAATTTGCGCTTTAATATAACGAATTTTAGCGCTGCGCGACATTGGGTAGCGGTAATTATACAGCTCAATAAATGGGTACACTTTGATGTGATTATGGCCATTTATCTGTTTTTTTAAACCAACAACTGAATCTAGCACTGTACGATAAGGCCGAACAGCATGGTGCCGAAATGGCTCATAATGTGAAGGGTAAACCATTGGATTGATGGCATCAACTGTGCCTGCAAATAACCGCATATCTTGACCTATATAAATAGAGGGGCGCATGGCAGCCACACCAAATACATCAATTTGCAGCTTAACACCCGTTCCTGCCAGCCGTTGTTTAAAAAACTTAATCACTTTAAGTATCTCATGCGCATTCTTTTTAGAAGGCCTTTGCGAGGGTTTAAAACGTATATAGTCCAGCTGAATTGAAGAAGCCCCTAAGTCGATAGCACGCTTTGCCCGCTTCCAACGCTTTTCCCATAAAGCTCGGGAACGAACTTGGCTGGCAGTGCCACCATAGGGAAAAACAACAATGCGCGCAACATACTTGATGCCAGCCGCTCTTACTCGTTTTATATTCTTAGCGTAACGCGAATTTTTATAATACATATCAATAATAAATGTATTAATTCCAGATAGTTTCGCTTGCTTTATGAGGTAATTTATTCGCTTGCTACTTTCCGCCGTAGATTGCGTGATATAAATACCTCGATCGAATGCGTAGGTGATACTAGACGCAATCATCGCGAATAGTGCTACAAATAGTAAAGCTGTTTTTCTCATCATTCCCTCCTGTTCTACCCTCATATATCGGCTAGCTTTACTAAAATATAAATCAATTTTTCAGATTTGCTTGCAGAAGTGCTTTATTTGGGGGGTGGATCCCGGATTGTATATTAGCAATCGGCTGTCGGAAGGTTGAAAAGAAAGTCTAAATTTCGGGATGATAAGGCTTCAAGCCGACACTCGACTCATAAAACAACAAAAATCAGCGTTGGGTCCAATAATAATGCCGATGAGACGACATGGCATCCCAAAGAACCATGTGATACTGACCACCCCACATATAATGAGTGCGCCATCGATGCCAATAATGCAAATCACTATAAGCAGCGCTTTTTTCTGGAACAGATTGAGATTTCTGAGTGGGAGCTGAGAATGATATTGCAGGAAGCACAACCAGTGTGAGTAAAAAAGATAAAATAATCAATAGCTTAAGGACAAAAAGCTTCGCTAGTTGCATAGGAATACCACCTTATTAATTAATGATTTCACAATGTTGTGCGTCTTTCATTAGTCATTATAGCAAAGAGTTGAGTATTTTTTTCACCAATCCCGGCCCTTGATAAACAAACCCCGTATAAATTTGTACGAGCTTAGCACCAGCTGCAAACTTAGCCTTCGCGTCATCAGTTGAAAAGACACCTCCTAGCCCAATAACATCTAATTTACCGTCGGCCAATTGTACTAACTCAGCCACCATAGCTGTTGAATCTGCATAAATTGGTTGGCCGCTCAGACCACCCTTTTGCTCGGCATGTTCAAGACCTTCTACGCTTGTTCGTTCGACACTTGTATTACTCGTAATAATCCCTGCAATGCCGTGCTTGATACAACTGTTACAAATGCCCGGTAAAAACTCCTTGGGTGTATCGATAGAAATCTTAATTAGTACCGGTAATTCTTTATGATGTTTTAGTTGTAAATTAGATCGCAACTCACAAATTTTAAACAACAAATTGTCTAGGTATTGCTCCGTTTGCAGCTCTCTTAAGCCCAGCGTATTAGGTGAAGAAATATTAATCGTTACATAATCGACATAAGGAAAAACACGCTCCAGAGAATAACAATAATCATCCGCTCCATTTTCTAACGGTGTGTCTGCATTTTTACCCAAGTTCACACCCACCACACCAGGAAGACGTGGTTTTTTTAAATTTTCTACAAGATAATCAACGCCTTTGTTAGGAAACCCCATGCGATTGATTAGGGCCTGTTTTTCCGGCAAGCGCCACAAGCGAGGTTTTGGATTTCCTGACTGCGCTCTGGGAGTGACCCCACCTAACTCAATAAAGCCAAAACCGAAAGCCAATAATGAATTAATATGATCCCCATTATTATCAAAACCGGCCGCCAATCCAATTGGATTGGCAAACTCAAGATCAAATACCTTCACTGGTATTTTTGGCAATGTTTTTAGATAGCGATTAGCCAACCAGCTTGGCGTTAATAAATCTAAAGCATTAAGAGAAAAATGATGCGTAATCTCTGGATTTATTTTAAATAAAATAGATCTAATCAGTAGGTATAAACTCATAAATGACACTTCTTTGCCCAAATGCGCAGCATTGCATTGCTACCCACCTGCTCTTCATAAGGTACCTCTCGAACTTCAACTCCAAGACCTTTATTTTGCAACAGAATTAATACCGGCCCCAAGGTGTCAGGCATGTTGCCTGATTCATCTAATAGCGGAAACACCCTCACCTCTTCAGATATACGACAGAGCTCGCTAATCAATTCTTCTGGGTTGCAGTGATTGCAGACCTTACTGTGAAACAAAAAGTCTGAACACAATGCCAACTGAAACTCATGTTCATTAAAAGGCAGCTGAGGCAGCTCCATTTTTTTATAACGTCCTTCTTCAACACCTTTATCAAAGTCATTCAAAAATATAG
>JAJFJO010000115.1 GCA_021774015.1 Gammaproteobacteria bacterium | reverse complement strand
TCTTCGCTTTCGAGTTCTGCCAGCAACCGGTACACCGCCCCGACCGACACACGCGGTGTTGCGCTGACGGCAGCCGACAAATCGTTCATCAGCAGGTATCCGTAGGCTCCTTCGGGGCGCGCTGCTACCAAGCCGAGTACTGTAAGTTTAAGGTTGTTGTTGTCGCGTCCCATCTAGTCGCCCCTTTGTTCAATGTTGTTGACTGATCGACGTTGTTCGTCCGCTGTGTGCCAATATTCGCTGCCACGGAAGCCGTGGTTCAGACCACGTTCTTGGTCCGCGCTTATGTATGCGCCAAGGGACCTATGACGCGCAAGATCTACTCGGACCGACGTGCGATCATCCGGTCAATTGTATCGCTACGGTGGAGTGGCTTATTCGTTGGGGGGTAAAAGTATCTAGTGCACGGTGCGCCTTGACATGCTTTGCCACGGCATGAAATGTGATCTGGCGCAGCTGGTGCCGCGGGCGAGGGTTTCTGATGTCAGTACGCTATGCAGTTTTGGGTCTACTCTCCGATAGACAGATGCATGGCTACGAACTCAAGACCACATTTGATCGTGTCACGGGTGGCTTCTGGCAGCTGAACTTCGGGCAGATTTATAGCACTCTTGACCGTCTCGAGCGTGAGGGCTTGGTCGAGCGCTGCGTCGAAGTCGAGACTGACGACGACGACAAGAAAGTATTTCGGATCACGACACGTGGCCGGTCACGGCTGGACGATTGGTTACTCGAACCGGTTGCGCAACCACGCGCGCTTCGTGACGATATGTTCGTTCGTCTTCTTTTCGCTGATCACGGCTCGCTCCACTCGATTATGCGTATGATTGCTCGTCACAAGGACGTGTACGAGTTGGAGGCCCGTAAGTTGACCAAGCGGAAAGCTGAACTCCACCGGCTTGGACTCGGCGACGCGGCTGTCGTGACTGATCTATTGATGGATGCCGCCTTGTTTCACGCAGAAGCGGAGCTACGCTGGCTCTCGCACGTCGAACAGAAACTTCGGAACGGGCGACACAAAAAAACTCCAAAGCGAGATCGGTGAAATCCGTGAATCTTGCGGTCGTCGTTGACGGCCTTTCAAAGACTTTTTCTCGTGGAGACACGCTGGTGATCGCACTCGACGGTGCGTCTCTTTCCGTGGGCGAAGGAGAGTTCGTTGCGGTGATGGGGCCGAGTGGGTCGGGCAAGTCTACGCTGCTTTCGCTCATCGCAGGTCTAGACACTCCCACGAGCGGTTCGGTGTCTGTCTGTGGCCGCTGTATTTCGACCATGAGTGATGATGAGGTCACGGTTTTCAGACGGCGCAACATCGGGGTCGTGTATCAAAACTTCAACTTGCTCGGAGACTTGACGATTGAGGAGAATGTCGGCGCACCGTTGATGCTCGATGGTCTTGGTGGAATGGAGCTGCAACGGCGTGTGTCTGAGGTGTTGGAACAGCTCGACCTGCTTGAGCGTCGAACCCATCTCCCGGGCGCGGTATCCGGCGGCGAGTCGCAGCGAGCGGCCATAGCTAGAGCCCTCGTTGTCGAGCCCGCGATCCTTCTCGCTGACGAACCTACGGGGAATCTCGATTCGGCAGCGAGTGAGCGCGTTTTGCTCGACATGCGCCGAGCGGTCGACGATTTACAACGCAGCATTTTAATGGTGACCCACAATCAACTGGCCGCGGCTTATGCCGATCGTACGGTGGAGTTGCTGGACGGGAAGTTTCGCGAGAAATAGTCGACGATGCTTGCGAAGCTACGATTACTGTTGCGCCTGACCACGTCGAACTATCGACGTGATCGTTGGCGGTGGGTTTTGACCGCGCTCGGTGTTGCGGTCGGCGCAATGTCCTTTACCGGTGTCTCACTAATAAGTAGGTCGATTGTCGCGTCGTTCGAAGACTCGGTGGTGAAGACGGCAGGCAAAGCACAGCTTCAGGTGAGTAACGGATCGGCCGGAGTCCACGCGTCGGTCGTCGAGGAGATCTCTGCGCTGCCGGGTGTCCAGATCGCCAGTGGAAATGTCCTGTATCAGGTGACGGTGCCGTCGACCGAGCGCCGACTCTCAGTATTCGGGATCCTGCTCGGCGGGGATCACTCGTATCGTGAGGCGCAGTTTGGAGCGGACGCTCTGAGACTACGAGACGCTGGAGAGTTCTTGGTGAAGGTCGACTCTATCGCACTCTCCGAGGAATTAATGCGTTCTCGAGGGTGGCGTCACGGAACACAGGTGGTTGTGGTCGGTCCGAAAGGTTCTCGCACGCTCTCTATTCGTGGATCCTTGAGCACAATTGGGGCGCTCAGTGTTTTCGGTCCTGATGTCGCGGTGATGGATTCGGATGCGGCCCAACACGCGTTTGGTGAACTCGACAACTTCCATTGGATCGACGTCGTCATTGGACCTGGACACTCGGTCGCAGAGGTGCGTGCACGGATCACAGACGCGCTCGCCGGCCGTGGGGTAGTGGAGACACCTCTCGGGCGAAGCGGTCGTATGGAGGCGATGTTAGGCACTTTAAGATGGATGCTCACCTGGAGCGCTATCGCGTCGATGCTCGTCGGAGTATTCCTGATTCACCAAGCCGTATCGACGGCCCTTAAACGTCGCCGTCGTGATCTTGAGACTCTGCGTGCGATCGGTGGATCAAGGTGGGCGGTTGCCGGAATGGTATTTACCGAGGCGGCGGCGATTGGTGCTGTCGGGGCCGTCGTCGGGTTTACGCTCGGCGTCGGATTTGCACGCGCATCTGTGGGGCTCTTGGGTGACGCGGTCGGTGCAATGTACGCTGCGGTGCCGAGTGCGGGCCTCGCCGTCGATCTGCGTGACTTCCTGATTACGTTTGCGATCTCTGTGACTGCGGTTGCCGTAGCTGCTGCGGGACCGTGTTTACGGATCTTGCGAACACGTGCATCGAGTCCGGGGCGAAGAACTGAGATCGCCGCCCAGCCCCGCAGCGAGGGGACGGCGGCAATCCTCGGTGTCGCGGTTATCGCGGTCGGAATCGGTGCTGCGCTGCTCTGTGGCCGGTTCGGTTTCGCCGCTGGAATGTTGGCGGTCACTGTTCTTGCCGGCGCGACCTTTCTCGGTACTACGCTGGTTGTTCCTTCGGTTATGGCCGCGGCATCCCCGACGGTGGCGACCATTCTACGGAAGGGCTTGGGGACAGCAGGCGTCTGGACGTGGCAGCAGGTCCGCCGGGATGTCTGGGTGTCAGCCGGGACGATCGGTGCTCTGGCTGCTGCGGTGTCATTTACGATCGGCTTGACGACGCTGCTACAGAGTTATCGTAACGCGATCACGCCGTGGATCGCGCAAACATTGGCGTCGGACATTTTCGTGACTGCCGGTTCGCGTTTCAGCTTACTGTCGGCGCCGACACTTGATGTAGAGACGATCGGGCGTGCACGGGAGGTCGAGGGAGTCGCGCGTGCGATGCCTTGGCGGTTCGTGGAGGTGCAGTTTCGAGACCGACCGATCATAATACAATCGGCGCCTCGCGAGCTGATTGCGCGTTGGCACGGATCCGATATGGCGGATTCGGCGGCAGGACAGGTCATCGTCAGTGAGACTTTTGCGCAGAGGTTTGGGCTTGGGGTCGGCGATGCGGTTACCATCCCCGCGCCTAGACGTGCCATTGATGTCACAATCGCCTCGGTGCGTCCCGATTACCTCTTGGATCTAGGAAGCATCACTCTATCGCGAGAAAGTTTTGTCGGCGCGTTCGGCGATTTGGGGGCTAACATCCTGTTTGTCGATAGAGCTGACGGTATCGACGCGGTTACCATCAAACGTAGCCTTGAAGGCGAACTTGCCGACGTGGATCTGACGGTCATGACCGGCCAAGAGCTACACGCGCTTGCCGATTCGTTGATCGATCAGAGCTTTGCTCTTACCTCTGCGCTGCAGTTGCTCGCGGTGATGGTGACAGTGCTGGCGATGGTCAACGCGACGACCGCGGCGATTCTCGACCGAAAGGTCGAGTTGGCCATTTGGCGCGGAATCGGCATGGAGCGCGCCCGCCTTGTTCGATTGCTGGCGGTGGAAGCGGTCATTCTAGGTGTGTTTGCAGGAGTCCTAGGGATCGGTTCGGGGATGCTGCTCGGCGGTACGCTGGTACGCGTCGTCGCACCGGCAGTGGCGGGATTCCGGTTGGCTCTTTCGTGGCCGATTGAGTGGATGTTCGTCGTGTTTGTCTTAAGTGTCGTGTTCGCGGCTCTTACGGCAGCGTTAGTAGCCTCGGCACGCATGCCCGGCGTAATCGAGATCCGCGAGCAACGGATATGAGGCGGGCCCTACAGCCTGTGGCGCCGGCTAATCTTTTGGTCGATGCCGAAGCGTATGCGTGCTTAGACGGCTATCGCGCCAAAACAGGGTCACCTCAGGCTACAGAAAGTATCGGCATCCGGTTGATGCACTGGCGAGCGGTGAGTCGTATCTACGAGCGGTTCTGGCGGCCGTCGCTCATGCGTCTGGTATCGAACCTGGACGAACAAGCGGAAGACCAAATCCTTGGCGAATATCTGGCACCTAAGCGTGGTCTACGGATCTTAGATCTTTGCTGCGGAACTGCGCGAATCGGCCGCCGGTATGCTCAGCGTGGGGCTGATGTTCTTGGTGTCGATGTCTCGGAGAGTATGCTCCGCGAGGCACGGCGGTTATTCGGCGGTGAGTCGTTAGTGCTTGTGCACGGGGATGCGGCCGATCAGATTGCTGTGCCCGGCAGCTACGACGCAGCTGTGTGTTTCGCGGCGTTGCACCTAGTACCTCAGCCCGAAAAGGTGCTCGCTGCAGCCGTCGAATCGCTTAAGATCGGAGGTTTGCTGTTCGCCTGGGTACTCGCATCGAGGGATCGCATGGCGCGGTTTCCGTGTCGTGTGCTTGCTCCTCGTATGGGTGTAACGCCGTGGCCCGAAGGCGAACTCGAGATCCGCATGGATGCGTATGGGTGCGATGTCGAGAGCCGACAGGTCTTCGGGAGCGTCGACTTGGTTGTCGGGCGTCGAGGGGTGAAAAGGTGAGGGCGGTTTGCCATCGCGTCGCGGCGAACTGCCTGCGTTGTCGCAGGCGGGTGATGGACGTAGGGAGTGTCGGCGTGTAGCCGTCGGTGTCTATGTTTTTACGCAGCTTTACCAATGCTCCGCGTGCCCGATTCGCCGGGCTGGGTGCCTATCTCCCCGAGCGCGTGCTCGGTTCCGACGAGATAGAAGCGGCGATCCTCGCATCGGGTGTAAAGGTAAAGCCAGGCTTTATCCGCCGATCTACCGGCATTGCGTCCCGTCGTATTGCAGCCCCTGACGAGAATTCCTCCGACCTTGCGGCTTCGGCGGGCAGTAACGCTCTCGCCGATGCCGGTGTCGATGCGCGCGACATAGATTTATTGGTCTTCGCTGCCGCCTCTCACGACATCATCGAACCGGCCACGGCGAATATTCTTCAGCAGAAGCTCGGTGCCGGAAACGCTCAGACATTCGACGTCAAGAACGCGTGCAACAGTTTTCTCTCAGGTATCGACATCGGCAACGCATACATCCGGGCCG
>JAJFJO010000114.1 GCA_021774015.1 Gammaproteobacteria bacterium | reverse complement strand
TAAAATAGATTTATTAATTGGTAACTACTCAGCCTCACAAAAAAGATGCGATCTGAATATTAACTGCTTACAAAACTCACTTACAATCACTGATTTTCAAGCTAGCATCAACAATAAAGATGCTCTAGTATTTGCGGCGCTCTTTTAACTTATCCTGCGCAATAATTTCATCCAGTGTTTTAAACTCAGGTGGTGCACCTACCGCATCAACAATGGCATCGAGTTTATTTAAAACAAACGCTAGTTTTAAAAATGACTGCAGTGAAATTAAACCTGTACGCTCAAACTTGCGCAACGTTGCTAAAGCAACATCAGATCGTTTAGACAGCTCTTGCTGTGTATAGCGCCGACTCTTGCGCAGCTGCTTAAAGCGCTCAGCTAATTGTCTGCGAGATTCACCTGGTGTATTAAGTGATATCATAGTGTCATTTTATACCTATTTTTGCCAAATATTGACATTATAGTATCATTTTTAAGAGCCATCAAGCACGAGTATTTGTTGGTGAGCATCTGTAGCATTAGGAAATATACGAATCATACTTAGTAACAATATGCTTTTTTACTAAATATGATTCGTAATAATTCTTGATATTACTAATTATGTTTAGTAACATTGCTTATATGAATACACACTCACTTGAACTTGCAATAGCTGAACAAAACCCACACTGGGCTGGATCAGAGTATGACCACGCTTTTACAAGGCTTCATAACCATAAAGCCATTGAGGACCTGAGCCTAGATGAAATACAGATCATTACCGGTATACGCAGGTGTGGGAAATCAACACTTCTACAAACCTTAATCAACCACCTGGCACAACAGCAAGACTCAAAAAGTATTTTATATATTAATTTTGATGACCCTAATTATAACGCTGTTTGTAATGACTCAACTCTAATGTACGATGTCATTAATTCTGCTGAAAAACTATCTGGTGTAAGAGTCGACACACTCTGCCTCGATGAAGTGCAAAACGTCGCGGCATGGGAGCAGTACATCAAAAGCATGTATGATGCTAAGCGCTTTAAAAAAATAATCGTTACAGGTTCAAATGCAAATTTAATCAATAGTGATTATGCATCTTTGTTAACGGGGCGTTATATAGAAACCCGAATCTTCCCGATGACATACAAAGAAACGTTATTGAACCATAATATCACTACCCCTCTCGAATTAATACAGCACAAATCTTTAGCATTACGACTGCTTGACAGCATGCTTTACTACGGTGGATTTCCCAGAATGGAACAGGTTGAACCCACCAACCAACGATTACAAATACTAAAAGGCTATTATGAAACTATTATATTAAAGGATTGCATTAAAGATCATAATGTTCGCGACACAAGAACATTAACCAACTTAGCACACTACACCTTAACAAACATAGCCTCAATATATTCATATAACAGCCTGAGCAAAGCTGTCTCAAGCAATGAAAATACTGTTAAAAATTTTATTAATATTTTTGAAGGCGCTTACTTTATTGAAGAATTAAAACAATTTGATTACTCCCTAAAAAAACAACTACAAATGAAAAAGAAAATATACTGCATAGATAACGGCATGCTCACCGCTGTATCTTTTAGATTCAGCAAGGATCTTGAAAAACTTTTAGAAAATCTCACTTATACAGAATTAAAAAAATCGGGTGAAAATGATATTTATTTTTTCAATCAACAGAAAGAGTGTGATTTTATACTGCATGGAGAAGAAGAAAAAACAGCCATACAAGTATGCTACGCACTAACCCATGAGAACCGCATACGAGAAATCAATGGCCTAACTGCAGCTATGAACTCTTTTGACGTATCAAAAGGTATTATCATAACGTACGATCAAGAAGAAACAATAAATGAATCCATCCAAGCAATTCCTTTTTGGAAGTATTTTTCTTTTTACAGTAGCTAAAAATTAGCGCTCCAGAAAAAATCCGCTAATCAAACAAATCATCCAAAGTAAGTATACGATCAAAATAACCTTGCCCAACAACCGAATCATTAGCTCCTTCTACTGTAATAAGCACGCGTTCAATTGTTTTATTTTTTGGGTTATCGAACAAACTGATTTTTTTATCTACCTCTGGGATAATAGAAGCATCAACTTTGCGATGCATATATTTAACTTCACAGATAGTAATCACTTGATCATTTCTATCAAATAATAAATCAATCTGATAACCTGGGTTGTCTGCACTGGTTTTTTTATTATAAAAAGCACCCGAACGGTATTTTACTGCAGAAAACCCCAACATCTTAGCAATGTGCTTATGATGCCTTCTACAATAACGCTCAAATGAAAAGCCCAACCACTTCTGATAAGCATCTTTATTAATAGCAGTTGCCGGACTATTATTGTAGTCATCATTATTGATGTCGCTAGCTATAGGCTGAATAAACTTATAGAAAAACTGTAAATAACCATCCCTTATCGCATAACGTGATAAAATACTGCTTTCCGATAATTGATAAGGGCTATATTTTTCAATAAATTCGCACAACTCAAGGTCATCAAGCAAAGCCGTTAA
>JAJFJO010000113.1 GCA_021774015.1 Gammaproteobacteria bacterium | reverse complement strand
GAGAAAATATACTGTCATCCATCTCAAAAAGTATCCATCTTGAAAACACTTTGCTGGTAAAACAAGGCCATCCGCCCGTCAACAAACTATTTTCACCGTGGTTAATGTGGTCAGTCACTGTTAGCTTTGTTTTCTTTCAGTTCTTTCTACAGCTATCTGCGGGCGTCATGCTTCATCCTCTTATGAAAAGCTTTCATTTAACCGCATTGGGCGGTGGCTTTTTGGTGGGTAGTTTCTATTTTATTTATGTTATTTTACAAACGCCAGCTGGGATGCTGGTTGACCGATTCGGACCAAGACGATTGCTGGGGTTTGGTGGGCTCATTTGTGCATTAGGATGTTTTATTTTTGCAAACAGTCATACTGTGAGCTTGGCCTTTATCGGCCGATTATGTATGGGAATGGGGGCTTCATTTGCATTTGTTAGCTCACTTTATTTAGTTTCACAGTGGTTCCCAGAGCAGCGTTTTGCCACCATGGTTGGACTTGCTGAAACCATAGGCATGTTTGGAACTTTACTTGGAAATGTTTATTTAGCTAATGCATTGCTTCATGTGTCCTGGCGTAGCACTATGATGATTTCAACCTGGATTGCCCTCGCCTTAGGCTTGCTTTGTTATCTTATTGTTCGAGATAAGCCACAAGATGAAATAGGCCTACTAAAACACCCACAAACATTGGAAGAGTTTTATAAAGATGTTATCTGGATCATCAAACATGCTGGGTTATGGTTGAACGGTTTGTATGCTGGTTTGCTTTTCAGTGTCGTCACTGTTTTTGCTGCCCTTTGGATCATCCCTTATCTCATCCAATTTCAACATGCCGCTTTGCCAGTAGTCACCTTTGAAAGCGCACTTATTTTTGTGGGTATTGCCATGGGCGGCCCCATGATGGGGCTGATTTATCCAAAAATCAGAAACAAAAGCCGCTTTCTTTGCTTTACTGCGTTGTTATCATCATTGCTCAGCGGATGGATTTTGTATCAGACACCCCACTCTATCAGTTTATGTGCCTTATTATTTCTCTTGCTCGGCATCATTTGTAGCAGTTATGTGTTTAATTACTCAATGGCAAACGCCATAGTGCCAAAACATGTAAGAAGTACGAGTATTGGTTTTACCAATACACTATGCGTAATCACTGCACCATTGTTGCAGCCCTTTGTTGGTTCATTACTTCACTACTTCTCCTCGCACCATAGTATAGTTGGACAGGACATTTACACATCAAGCAACTATCACTGGGCCTTAAGTGTTATACCGATTAGCTTAGTTATCGCGGCGTTCATAGCATTATTCCTGCCCAACCCAACGTATTCAACCACATCAAAAGAGGTCATAAAGTTATGAAAGGATGGATCTTATATAGAAAAAAAGAGCAAGAGCTAAATGAAAGTGATCATGGTGTTACACGCCTACTCAATGCCGCAAAGACAAAAGGTATTGATCTTCGAGTTTATAGTCCCGATCAGTTTGAATTAGTTGTTACCAGGGACGACCGCAAGAGCATTTTAGTCGATGGAAAATCAACACCCATACCCGATTTTTTAATTCCACGCATGGGATCTAATACGACCTACTTTGCACTTGCTGTGATAAGGCAGCTTGAACGATTAGATGTTTACTCCTGTAATTCATCAGAAACGATTGAAATCGTCAAGGATAAATTGCAAATGCACCAATTGCTCGCGCAAAGCAACCTGCCGACACCAAGGACAATGTTAGTCAAGTTTCCAGTTGATATTGAGGTGGTAAGGCGTGAAATTGGTTTTCCAGTGATTATTAAAAATGTGACTGGAACAGAAGGATCCGGCATCTATTTATGTGAGTCAGAAGACAAATTTACTGACCTCATGGAGCTTATCTACAGTAATAATGCAAAAGCCAATATTATTTTGCAGGAGTTTATTGCACATAGTAAGGGAAGAGATTTGCGTGTTTTTGTTTTGGGCGGAAAAGTAGTAGGTTGCATGAAGCGTTATTCAGAAACGAGTTTTAAAGCAAATTTTTCACGTGGCGGTAAAGTTGATTCCTTTGATCTCACACCAGAAATTGAATGGTTGGCGACAGAAACAGCACGTCTTGTGGATTTAGATATCGCAGGCATTGATTTATTGTTTGATAATGAAGGTTACAAAATATGCGAAGCTAACTCTTCGCCCGGCTTCAAGGGATTGGAACTTGTCGTTGGAGAAAACATAGCCGAGCAGATTTTAGATTACATTACCGTTAAGGTCAGTGGCCGTATATCACCACTTCAAGAGGAATAACCACCATGTGTCGATTTATCGCCTATCTCGGTAAAACACCAGTCATTTTAAATGAAATATTAGATGCACCTGAGAACTCCCTGATTAACCAAAGCAGGCAAGCCCGTGAAGGAAAACTGGGTTTAAATGCCGATGGTTTTGGCATTGGTTGGTATGACCACGCTATCGATTCAGAGCCTGGTATTTTTAAATCTATTCAGCCTGCGTGGAATGATCATAACCTGCGACATGTTGCCGCCAAAGTTAGATCAACTTGTTTTCTAGGACATGTGCGCGCTTCAACAATCGGTGATGTTAATACATTTAATTGTCACCCATTTTCTTATAAACAATTTCTATTTGTCCACAATGGCACCATTCGCGGGATCGAAAAAATCAAAAGGCGATTACTGGGATCATTGACTGATAAGTCTTTTAACTTTATCAAAGGGCAAACCGATTCTGAACTGTTTTTTGCTATGCTGATGGATATTCTTTACCAAAATACTCAGTCATTTAAATTAGATTCACTGTATGACGCAATGCTACTCTCCATTAAGAAGATTAACGCTATGCAGCGAAATTTGGGCGCGAAGTATTTTTCTAGGTTAAACACAGTCTTAACGGACGGCAAACAACTTGTCGCAACACGCTATGTTTCCGATGAAAAAGAAGAGGCTTTGTCGCTCTACTATACAATTGGTGACTACGTTGACACGAACAATGGAGGTGGCTTAATGCACCAAGTAGAAAAATCCCCTGGAGCCATATTAATTGCCTCTGAGCCATTAACAGATTACGCCAAAGAATGGCAGGAAGTGCCTGCCAACCACGTGATTATGGTGAGCGAACAATTAAAGTTATCGATAAAACCGATAGAAACATAAGAGCTAGGCACGATAGATAACTTGAGTTGGGCAGATTAAAAATATAATGGAATTGATTGATAATGACAAAATTCACTTCATACAATCTACCCCCAGGTAGAGCTTTAAGTCGGCACTACAGGGTAGTTACATTTCTTGGATGCGGATGGGAAGGTGAAGTATATAAGGTCGAGGAAATAGTTACTGGCATTATTCGATCAGCGAAATTATTTTACAAGCATCGTTATATTAATACAAAACAGCCACATATTAATTATGCAAGGAAGTTACATTTTCTGCGGAATTGCCCCATCGTTACGCAATACCATC
>JAJFJO010000112.1 GCA_021774015.1 Gammaproteobacteria bacterium | reverse complement strand
TCTAAAATATTTCGACATTTCTTTTGAAAATCAGGAGGACATTCACTTTTTTTAAAAATATTTTCTGCGTATAACACCTGTTTTTTTATCGCACCTTTCTCATAGTTATTGTTGGTTTCATTATACGCTCCACCAGAGACCTGAATGTTTCTTCCTTTTGTGCCTGAATTAAACTGGGCATTATCTTTTACTTCAATTTTATCACCTATGTTATTCGGATCATATTCAATTTTAGCTATATCCCTAAAGAAACAATTAAAATCAAGGTTAAAATAAATTGCAAATTTTTCTATTTGAGTTGTTGTTACCCCTCTTTGTGAACTTCGGATTTTCCCAATGATACTTCTAGTTCCATATACTGTAGTACTTATAGCACTATCTGAAGCCAATTTGATGTCTGCATTTTTATTCTCAGCGATTACAACATCTACTGTTTTTAAAAATCTAAGGTCAATTACAGAAAGTTCATACTTCTTCTTTCCCTTTCCCTTATTGTCTTTATCGTCATTTTCTTCCATCACAATATTAAATTATTTGAAAAAAAGTATAAAAAAGTTGGCACAATGCCGTCAATTTTTTATAGTTTTGAACCCATATTGCCGTCTTGAAACAACATGTTGACGGCAAATATAATGTTTTTTACATAACTTTTACAGTGCTTTTACAAAACTTTTCAAAACAGAATATAGATGATAGAAAAAAATGAGATAGAAATACTCAAAATACAGTTGGCTAAACTTTTTGAGAACTACGTTAGTAAGGTCGCTAACAAAGCCAATCTTTCCCGACCAACAGTTTCTAAATTTTTCAATTTTCAAAAAATTAAAGTTGAAAATAAGATTGCTATATACGATGCTGGACTTGAAATAATAGAAGAGCAGACTGATAAACAACAATCTCGAAGTAGAAAAGCAAGGCAATTACTTAATGGAGATGAGCAAACTTCTTTAAAACTAAACCAATAGTATAGAAGTATGAAAATTGTTGTTTTAGAAGGAGATGAGGCAATAGCTTATCTGGATGAGTTAGCAAACCGTGTTAGTGAAACTGTCTTGGAAAAAATTGAAAAACGGTTAAATAATTTACCTGATAAATCGGAAAAGAATGATGAAGTCTGGTGTGGCACAGAAAAAGCGAAAGAAATTCTTGGAGTTGAAAGAAGTAAGATGCAAAAATTACGAGACAACTCTCCAGAAAACGGGATACAGATAAGTAGAGAAGGGAGAACAATTCGCTATTACGTACCTAGTTTATATCAGTACATCCAAAACCATATAGTTAGAGGATGATAATACCAGAAAATCGCTTGAAAACTTACTTCAGAGTATTAATCAATAAAGATGAAAACTCAGATAATTCAACAGAAGTGTGGTCGCTTCCAAATCGTGAACATAAAGGAGATAATCTTGATTTAAAACGATTTGGCATCTACCGTGTTTTATGCAAGCGATTGATGATAGCTAATAAATGGGGTTATGATACCTAAAAAATTACAATGGAAATATATAGGACGAACGAACACTCTTTGGGTTGGGACACTCTTGGGGAAATATTCACCAATTCGCTTTGTCCTGGAAAGATTATCGGGAGAACAATACATAATAAGATGCGATATAAATGGGATTAAGAACCATTCATGTGAGGGATTAGAAAAAGCCAAACAACAGGCTCAGGAATTATTTAATGGCTATGCACTTAGCCTTTTTGATTAAAAAAAAGTATTAACAAAACAACAACTAATGATTGTCATCAATTATTCAACATCATTTAAAGCGTTAGATAATTACATTAAAAATCACAATGATTCAACCGACCAACTATCTGAACAAGTTCGGCAAGGTGCAGCAGCTTCGGCAAAAGACATCATCCGCATCTACGGACTATTTTTAGTAAAGGCAAATGGCATCAAAGAATTAGATGTCAATAATTTACCCCCCATCCGCACCAATAACGTTCAGCTTGCAAAAATGGGAAATGCAAGCCCTCGAACAATACAACGACACATTATACGGCTTCAGGAAGCAGGAATTATCACGAATAAAATTTGGCGTGGAAGTAAATCAGGATATGACCTGTTCATAAATCCAAAAATCCTGTTAGCAAGGTGTCGAAAAACTCAAAAAGAGGTCGAAAAAAGCTTGAATATGGCTTTGAAGCAAAGTGTTGATAATGACCTACTTATAGAAATTAATACGACAACTTGTCGTCATACAGATTCTTGTAACAATAGTTACAAATCAAATAATTTATTAAAGGATGGTGATAACTTGAAAAGTTCGGAGCAAATAGAAACAACTGGCAACGATTCAGGATACGAAACTGGTAACAATTTTGAAAGGAGTTCGCAGCCCAAGCTCCCGCTTGGCGTGCTCACGGCTGAAAATGATTTAACAAGCTACGATACTGGAAACATAAAAACTGGAAACACAGGGGAAAAAGTTGCGAAAAAAATTGAAGATGCAGGGGAAAAAGTGCGGAACAAACGAGCCAAAAATCAACGCTCTGGGGAGGTGAAAAGCCCTGAGCTTGATTCGGCTCGTTCCGCATCCCTTAATCTTTATGTGAGCTTGCTTTGGAGCTTTGCTAAAAGTTTTCTCTACTCCCATGTTTATCTCACCGAAAGACAAGAAGAAATTGGAAAAAAACTGCTTTATGATTGGTATGAACCTGTATCAACACACCATCTTTCTAAAGTTCACCAAATTTACATTGGACGGATGGGATTGGTGCGAAAATTCATTGAAAAAGACCCCGAAAACCGTTTCGTACAATTGCCTTTCAAGTATTTCGACATTAATAACCCCAATGGATTTGCAGGAACAAAAAAATGGTGGAAGGAACACGAAAAACGAAAAAAAGAAGTCCAAGCAAAGCTTATTCTTCACGCTCAAATAAGGCGATTTATCAATAATCAGCAAAAAGAAGCCAGTAAGCAAAAACCTCCATTACGGCTTTACCAAGAATGTGAAACCAGAGTTGGAAAATTAGGAGATCCTCTGCTATTGGAACAATTCCATGCAGCTATCCTTAATCCCACTATACATCAACACTTATACGTCAATAATTAAATTTTAAATATGCTTAAAAAAGAAGAACAGAAAAAGAAGCTCGGTCTAAAGGATAAGCTTAAAAATGCAGTCGAAAATATCTCGGTAGATATATTTGGTTATGAGAAAAAGATAACGAAAAATGTTGTCCAATATTTAAACAAAACTGCAATAGAACAAAGGATTCCTTCAGATCAAATCTTTGCTCGAATAATTAAACAGGATGTTACCGTTCGTGTTTTTATTCATCATAGAGGGATGCAGCTCAAAGAAGTACCAGTAAAAGAATTGGCAACCTTTTTCGCAGGAGAAGGAACTACAGAACTATTTGATATTGAAAATAAAGTTGCTCAAAGTGTGGGTAAGTACATTGATGAACTTTCTAAAGAACATGAGGTGCGTGACGATAATCTACACGTTCGCATTTCAACCAGTGATTTTAAAGTTATTGTAAGTGCTTATAATCATCTACAGTTTATCAAATTTATTCCAGTTAAAGACCTTGTAAAGTATTTTAAAGGATGAGCGAACAAGCCCCAAAAGGAGGATGGAAACATCGAAGAGATTCATTTACCAAGATGATTACTTATTATAAAGATGGGAATGCTTTCACCTGGTATTCACTCGATTGGAAGCATAAATATTCTAAAACAAGAGATCGAAATTTAGGAATGGCAAGGCATCATAATCGACTTGCAAAATGGGGTGCATTATGCGGTGTTGCCGAAATATACGATACAGCAACTGGGAAGAAAATTGAAAAATTTTATGAAGGTGTAGAAGTAAGTATAGATGACGAAGATGGTTAGTTCTTTCGAGCCTGAATTAATTAATAATGAACAAATAAGATCAATGAGAAACGTTAAAGAAATCTATCAGCGACTTACCGAACAAACTGAGTTTGATAAACGCTACCCTGCTTTTAAAAAAGATGATGGAAAAATTCACATCCTATTCATTTCACCGTGCTTGAACAGTACTGGTTACTATCGAATGATTGCTCCAGCTTTGGAATTGAATAAAACAAGAAGTCATTCAGCAATTGTCTCCAGCATTCACAAGTGGAATTTTAATAAGCAGTTTGAGGACTACAATAATTCAGTAGATGAGCAATTGATCAGGTGGGCAGATTATGTAGTTCTACCCCATCTGTTTTCTGACATTACTTATTTGATTAAAGCATTAAAAGCAAAAAATAATCACTTAGAATTTGTAATGGATTTAGATCAAAACCTACACGCTATTCCAAAGGAACATTTGGATTATAGTAAAATCACAACCACCGCAAAAGCACAATTATTATACAACATAGCACAGATGGATATGGTAACTGGTGCAAGTGAAGGTTTGTTGGAATACTATGATCGTTTAATAGAGCAACATTATCCCAATTCTGAGGTGGCTATGGAGTTTATACCTAACCTAGTTTCTCAATTTGGGTATCAGGAAGCAGAACCACTTAATAAAAACAAGACGGATAAAGTTCGCATTGGGATTGTCGGAACGGGTGCAACAGCTTATGATACCCTATCAATTATAGATGTTCTAAAAGAATTGACAAAGAAATACAAGGATAAAATTGAATTGATTCTTTTTGGTTGGAACGGGAAATTACCTCATAAAAAAGAACCCTTAAAGGACATTCCTTTTACCTATGTGAAATCAGTTAGTTTTTTGGATTATTTCGACCAACTCAACGAATTGCATTTAGATATTGCACTATTACCAGCTAAAAAAATTCCATTTAATACACACGGAAAATCCTTTATTAAAGCTCTTGAATTTTCGGTATATGCTATACCTGTTGTTGCATCTAATTTACCCCCTTATAACGAAGTCATTGAAAATAAAGAAAGTGGTTTTTTAGTCAATGCACCAAAACAATGGATTACAGTTATAGAGCAATTAATAGAAGACCAAAAACTACGAGAACGCATTGGAAAAAGTGCTTTAAAAGAGGTCTGGCGTAACTTCAGTTATACCAACCAAACCATACAAATCTATCAGGAGATATTTAGTTAGTAGTAGAACCAAAATGAATATGAGAAAATTTATTATCAACGAAGCATTTGGAATATTGGCATTAGCAATACTGTTGATACCGCAAATTGCACATACGGTATATGTCTTTAAAGTGAATAGCCACTATCCAGATGCTTGGTTTGCTTGGTGCTATGCTATTGGAGTTGATCTTGCCATTTTAATATTTACGGTCAAGGGGTGGATTCGTACAGCTATATTGTATTTCTTAGGAACATTAGCACATAATTTAGTTTATCAGTTCTTGCCTGAAAGCGTGTGGAGTGCTATACTTATTTGTATTATGCTCTCAGGAACTATTTTCAGTTTCAGTCATTTATTCTATTTCAAGAAAAAAGGGGAAGAAAGCGATGATACCGCTAACGGACCGAAATTATCCGCAGAAACATTACAGGTGTCCGCAGCTCTTGATGCAGGTATCCGCTTTGAACCGCAACCTTATTTGTGTCCTAATTGCGGTGAATCGTTCATCAACACAAAGAAAATGAACGGTCATATTAGCGGACACAAACAAAAAGATGAATGGCATCCTGAAAAATATGGAGAGTGGGAAAAGGAAAACCAAAAACGAGCAATAGTAGCTGGTCAAATACAATTTAATCATTCAATTAAAAATCTATCAGAGCAATGACAATTGAAAATTTTAAAAAAGACAAAATGTTCAAGCCATACTTTTTATGGTTTCTTAAATCAAATCTAATGATGCCCAAAGTAATTCACATGGTTATTCTTCAGGGAGGAGAAAAGCACGAAGGAATTGAACTCATACTCAATTACCAAAAATCCCAAAAAACGCTTATCAATAAGTTGAAAAAAGAAGGAATTGGGGAAGAAAGCATAATCACAGTTGTAAGTGAGGTATGCAATCATTTTATGGAAGAAATGGGAGAAAAAACAATCATAGCAAGTTCACCTGAATTACTGATACGACATGAATACAATCAAAACTAAAAGTGAGTTAAACCCTCATCAAGAAGGACTTTATTGGATGTCTAATATTTTTTCAGGAATCTATAATCGTGCTGATGAAAGACAGAAAGCAATAATGGTAAATATGTTAATGCATTATATAGAAGAATATAAACGTGCTAAAAAAGAAACGGATGGAATTAGTGCTGCCATAAATTTTCACAAGCTCATAGATTTAGAAGTTGCCGAAAATATGGAGAGTGAAATGGGAAGAGGTGTTTCCTGTAAAAATGGATGTGATTCTTGTTGTGCTATGCACGTAGATGCTACAGATGATGAAGCAGATTTATTGCTCACCTATATCAATGAGAAGAACATCGATATTGATAAAGAGAGACTTGAACGTCAAGCAGAAATTGGTAGGGAGAATTGGCACAGGCAACCTGTTGGTGATTGGAGTTGTGTGTTTTTAGATGATCTCACAAAAAACTGTAAAGTCTATGAACATCGACCAGCTAGTTGCCGGAAATTACTGGTATTATCAGATCCCGAATTATGTGACACCAAGAATCCACACCAACGTATTCAATGGTTTGCTCAAACTGAAGTAGAAGCTATTGCAAGTGCAACAATGAATGCTACGGAATCAGATACGTTAGCAAAATTATTATACAACAAACTCAATTAATCATTTAATTAACCAAAACTAAAATCGATGAAATCAGAAAAGAATCAATTGACTGGAGGTGAATGGAAACCTCTTTATGGTGAGAACTTCCTTCTAATAGGAGAAGACAACATTAACATTGCTAATTTTCGGAATTTAGATATCCCTGAAGAACAGCGAAAAGCGAATCTATTACTTGCATCTATATCAAAACCGATGTTAGAACGAATCAACCAGGTGTCCAGGATTCTTATTGCTTATAGTAAGCAAAGTGAACCTATACCAAGTTTAAAACCAAGTCAGTTTCAAGAACACATTATAGAACAGTATCGTTATCTATTGAATTTACTACAGTCGGTGTTGCCCGATGAATTTAAAGAAGACTTGTATCAACCAAAAAAACAATTGGATGTAGTTACTCTAATAGTTAAGCAGTCCTATTCCATGATACCTATCGAAAATAAAGCGGTTTTTAGAAATAAAATTGTAGAAATACTTAAATAAGTATTAAAATTGCACCGTGAAATCGTTAGAATTAGCTTTAAAATATATGGATGTTATGTTCTCTGATAAAGATATGGAAGCATTACGTCCATTACTATCGGATCGGTTTACATTCAAGGATACTCTCAATGCATATAATAATCCTGAAAGCTACATTAAAGCAATGAAAAAAGACCCTCCAATTGGGTTGCAATATAAATTACTAAAGTCGTTTGAAACCATATCAGCAGCTTGTTTGGTTTATGAATTTTCTAAGGCTGGAGTAAATACACCAATGGCACAGATGTTTGAAGTGAGTAACGATAAAATAGATAGAATTGTCTTGATTTTTGATAGTGCTGTCTTTTTTGATAAGTAAGTCTTTTATGGAAACATTTCCACAAAATAATTCATTATTAAAAGATAATGAATTATGATTTTGGATTAGCCCCCCTAAATAGCTGGAGAAATTTTGCAGAAAGACTTACTCGACTGTATGCCGTTTTCTTATTTATACTTTGAATAACTTGTTGTTTTCTGCCAAACTTAAAATTACGTACTTATCAATATCTAAGTCAGCAGGAATTTTATCCGTCACTATCGGTAAAATAAATTGGCAATTGATAGAGTTTGCTAAATCAATTAAGATTGTACTTAA
>JAJFJO010000111.1 GCA_021774015.1 Gammaproteobacteria bacterium | reverse complement strand
TGTATGACGTGTAAAATGACCATAACAATATAAAGCATCAACCCCCAAATCGTGTGCAGTGCTGCCCAACCCATCATGCAAATCTGCTGATAACTCTCCAAGCTCCAACATATCACCGAACACCAAAATACTTTTCCCCGATCGCTTTGCCAACACTTGAATAGCTGCGGTAACTGACGAGGGATTAGCGTTATAAGAATCATCAATAACAACGCTATTATTCTTACCTTTCCTTTCATTCAAACGACGATAGACTGCGCAATCCGTTTCCAAACCCGCTTTAATATGTTTTAACGATACACCCAATGCAACACCTGCTGCAGCGGCAGCTAACGCATTCCTCACGTTATGCTCACCAATCAGCTGCATTTGCACAGAAATATCACCACCCGATGTGCGTAGTGTAAACGACGGCTGAGCCATCTCATTCAACTGAACATCCACTGCTGTTATATCAGCTTCGTGCTCCATTGAAAAAGTCAGTGTTCGACGACTGCCAACTAACTTTTTCCAAAACCCGGCAAAGGAGTCGTCATCATTAATAACAGCAACGCCATCGGTTGATAGCCCTTGGTAAATTTCACCTTTAGCGCAAGCAACACCCTGCAAACTACCAAAACCTTCTAAATGAGCAGACGCTGCATTGGTAATGATAGCGACTTGGGGTTTTACCATATGCGTTAATTTAGCAATTTCACCCGGATGATTAGCCCCCATTTCACTCACTACATACTGGCAATCTTTAGGAATTTTTAATAAGGTTAAAGGCACGCCAATATCATTGTTATAACTTTTTTCACTCGCCGCTGTCTTACCCGCATGACTAAAGATGTTTTCTAATAGCGAACGCGTTGTCGTTTTGCCACAGCTTCCTGTGACCGCAATAATATCAGCCTTAAGCTGCTCACGATATCGAGTAGCAAGCTCTACCAATGCTTCATGCACATCATTCACTAAGATCGTGGGTAAAGAAGTATTCACCGCATGGCTCACAACGGCACAGATCGCACCCGCTTTTTGTGCTTTCTCTATGAAATCATGCCCATCAAAATTTGGGCCACTTAATGCAAAAAATATATTGCCTGGTTGTAACGTGCGCGTATCAATACTCACACCTTTAATATCCGCATCAGCACCTTTTAATGTCGCGGATAACCATCTTGCTGCTTGAGATAACTTCATTAATCAACCCTCACACTCAGTTGTTGTTGCACGTGCTCAATATCACTAAACGGATTTTTCTCATCACCAATAATTTGATACCTCTCATGCCCCTTACCGGCAATTAATATCATATCGTCGAGGCTGGCTGATTGTATCGCATATTCAATAGCAACAGCGCGATCCAATTCCAGCATTACTTTTTTAGGATTAGAAATGCCCTGCAAAATATCAGCCGCAATGTCATCAGGCGATTCCGAACGCGGGTTATCATTAGTCACAATGATATGCTCACTCAGATGATCAGCAACCGTGCCCATTTGCTGTCGCTTACCTGCATCACGATCACCCCCACAACCAAATACACACCACACCTGACCTTCGCAATGTTCTCGCAAAGATTTTAAGGCTTGCTGTAGCGAATGCGGCGTATGCGAATAGTCTACGACGACCAATGGCGCCTCATTTCCACCCAACACTTGCATACGACCCATAATGGTTGTTGTATTTTCTAAATATGTGAAAATACGCTCAACGGGAATATCCATGCTACCTAATGTTGCTACGACAGCCATCAAGTTACTCACATTAAAACGACCCAACAAACTCGTGCACAATGTGCCGCAACCCCACGGCGTTTCCACCTTGGCAGTAAAACCTGTTTTGAGTGCTTTAATATCATACGCAGTAACAGCCGGGAAACGTTCATCGCTCCTACCTTCAATAGAATACGTTATGATGCGCTTATGTTCCGCTTGTTCTTCTGCAATCAAACGACCTAACTCATGATCAAAATTCAAAACACACCGTTTTACCGATGACATTCTAAACAGTAATTTTTTTGCTTCAGCATAAGCCTGCATCGAACCATGATAATCCAAATGATCACGCGACAATTGTGTAAAAATAGCCGTGTCGATATCAACACCTTCGACACGGTGTTGTGCCAATGCATGCGAAGACACTTCCATCGCTAATGAGTCCGCCTTTTTCTCTCGTAATTCAGTGATATTTTTTTGCAATGCAATAGGATCTGCTGTTGTCATATCAGAAGGCGACAAGTTATTTAAAAAACCAGTGCCTAATGTTCCCATCACCGCACAATGCTTATGGTGCTGCTCTAACGCTTGTGCAATAAAATGCGTGATTGATGTTTTCCCATTCGTTCCTGTCACACCAATGACTTGCATTTTTTCCGCTGGGTTTCCATAGAATCGTGCCGCTATTTGGCCTTGTAAACGCGTTAAATCAGGGCAAGCAAGGCAGGGAATTTTTAGCTCTGAGGGCAAAGTTGGCGCCTTCTCATCATCATGATATACAATGGCTGCCGCACCATTCTCAACTGCTTGCTTAATAAAATCTCTGCCATCAACGGTAATACCCGGGCAAGCGACAAATACATCACCGGGCACAACCTGACGGCTATCATTAGCCACTCCTGTGATACCGCAATTGTGATCCGAGCTCACTTCAACAAACATCGATAAAAGGTGTTGAAGCGACATATTGTGTGACGTTGATGTCATATGAACAATAACTCTACGTTAATCAAAAACAAAGCACATAATAGCATAGGCTTGGCAACGATACAGCGTGAAACCTACGATTTAGCACCTGGCAAAACATCTGGCGGAATATTTAATACACGTAGCGCGCCACCCATGACCTTCGAAAAAACAGGTGCCGCCACCAAACCACCAAAATGCTGACCTTGCGGATCTCGCACGACAACCGCAACGACTAACTGTGGATTGCTTGCTGGCGCAAGCCCGACAAAAGAAGACATGTATTTGTGCTTGTTATAACCCTTTGGACCTGCAATATAAGCAGTTCCCGTTTTACCTGCTACCCGATAGCCTGGCACTTGCGCACGCGTTCCCGTACCCCCTCTTTGAACAACCGTTTCTAACATTTTTACAATTTCATCAGCCACTTTCGCATCCAGCACTTGAATACCGTGCGGCGGCTGTTTCAACTTCAAAAAACTGACCGGCAATCTCATGCCATGGTCCGCCAAAATCGCATAGGCATGTGCCAACTGCAAGGTAGTGACCGCAATGCCATAACCATAAGCTAACGTCGCAACTACACTCGGATACCACACCGTGCGCGATACCAATGTGCCACCTGCTTCACCTGGAAAACCACTGCGCGTACGCTGCCCAAACCCCATACGGCGCAGCAAGTCCCAGAATTCTTGTGGCTCTAAAGAAAGCATAATCTTCGCAGCACCCACATTACTCGATTTTTTCAGCACCTGAGTTAAGTTAATTTTCCCATAATTCAGACCATCATCACGAATCTTATAACCACCAACCATCATCCAACCTGGATTGGTATCAATCATAGAATTTACCTGATAATTACCACTTTCCAACGCCATCGCGATTGTAAAGGGCTTGATAACAGAACCTGGCTCAAAAATATCAGTCACTGCGCGATTACGATAACGCCCATTATGATCCGACGGGCGATTATTAGGGTTATAAGAAGGTTGGTTGACCATTGCCAACACTTCACCTGTTTTAACATTCAACACAACGACCGAACCAGATGCTGCATGGTATTTAGTCACTGCTTGCGCAAGAGCACGATAAGCTAAATATTGAATCCGATGATCGATACTTAATACTAAATTACGCCCTTGTACCGGTTTTTTCAAAAGCGCAACATTTGAAATAATTTGCCCCAATCGATCTTTTACTACTTCTTTAGCGCCATTTTTTCCACTGAGCCATTTATTAAACGCGAGCTCCAAACCTTCTTGACCACGATCATCCACATTGGTTAACCCTACAACATGTGCAGTAACCGCACCTTCAGGATAATAGCGTTTATATTCACGTATTTTATAAAGGCCTTTTATTTTTAATGCTAATACGTTTTTAACAACGTCTGGAGGCAGGCGACGTTTTAAATAAACAAATTCACGACCTGGAATCTTCTTGGCGCGGCGTCGAATATACGCTGCTCGAATATGCAATATTCTAGATAATTTCTCTAGTTGCTGCGCTGATACGTGAAAAACATTTGGGTTTACCCACAAAGACTCAACCGGTGCGCTAATAGCGAGTGGCGAGCCCATGCGATCCACAATCATTCCTCGGTGCGCGGGAATATTAATCGTTCGCAAAATACGAGCCTGACTTTGTTTTAATAAAAAAGATCGATCGAGAACGTTAAGATCAAACAAACGAACAATTAAGCCGAGCGTTGCCAGCAGCAGTCCTAGCAGGATTACTATTAATCGCCATGTTTTTGGTTTTGATTGTTTCATTCTTTAACTATAAAAAATTTCCGCAGCAAGCAACGGAGCGTTTTCATTTCCTAATGTTCTTCCACCATAACAATATGGTCAGGCGCTGGCATAACCATTCCTAGTTGATTTTGTGCCATCGTCTGAATACGCGCTTGTGTAGACCAGGTGCTTTGCTCAAGTAATAATTTACCCCACTCCACTTCAGCTTGCTGGCCCATTTGCTGCGTTTGTTGGTACTGAATAAATAAACGGCGATTATAATCTTTCATATAAATAACACCAAATGCACTTAATAATAAGCTCATGACCAATACGATCACAGTAAAGTTTGATGCTGATGGCGCACTTGTTTCTACACGGGAACCCGCTGCTGCGCCGCTAAAACGTCCTGGTAACGCTCTTACTGCTGTATTCATGCTAACTTCTCCGCTATCCTTAGCCGAGCGCTACGCGCCCTGATGTTGCCTGACATTTCCTGCTCTGAAGGCCGAATCAATCCATTGATTTTGCGCAAGCGCCGCCCCATTGCATGCTCTTGAACCGGTATTTCTGGTGGTACATCAATACCGCGTTCCTGTTTTTGAATGAACTGTTTAACAATACGGTCTTCCAAAGAATGAAAGCTAATTGCACATAAACGGCCACCCACTTTTAATACATCCATACATTCCTGCAAGCAAACTTGCAGGTCTTTTAATTCGTCATTAATAAAAATACGAATTGCCTGAAACGTTCTTGTCGCAGGGTGTTTTTTCTTTTCACGAGACGGGCTTGCACGATCAACCACTTCTGCAAGTTGGCTAGTGGTTGTAAACGGCTCCTCTGCGCGCTGCGCAACAATGGCCTTAGCAATCCGTCGCGAATAACGCTCTTCACCGTATTGATAGATCACATTGGCAATATCCACTTCATCAGCTTGATTCAGCCAATCTGCAGCGCTAATGCCTGATTGTGGATCCATCCTCATATCCAACGGCCCTTCCTTCATAAAACTAAATCCGCGTTCTGGGTCATCTATCTGTGGTGAAGAGACTCCTAAGTCCATCAACACACCATCTACTCGACCCATCCAATCATATTCTTCAACTAGTGCTTTAAGCGTAGCGAAGGAGGCTTTCTCGATGCTAAAACGTGTGTCCTGAGCAAATGGGGCATTGCGACCGACCTTTATAGCCTCAGGATCTTTATCTATCGCCATCAATCGACCGGTTGACCCTAACCGATCTAAGATGGCCATACTGTGCCCACCACGTCCAAATGTTGCATCGATATATATTCCGGCTGGCTTTATTGCCAAACCTTCAATTGCCTCCTCCGTTAGCACCGACAAATGTTCAAGCGTCATAGCGTTACTCACCTTTATATTATAAGGACAAAGTAGATAACTCAGATGGAAGCCCACCGTTACCATCTACATCCTCAGCAATCCAGCTTTCACGGCCAATCTGCCATTGGGACTCACCCCAAATTTCAAGTTTTTTCCCTTGCCCTACCAGCATCACACTTTTCTCCAGTCCTGCATAATCTCTCAGCAGCTGTGGTAATAAAATGCGCCCTTGCCGATCGAGCTCAATCTCTGTGGCGTGACCAATTAACAAGCGCTGTATGCGACGCGACGCTGGATGAAAGCTGGGTAAATTCTGCAGCTTTTCCTCAATGTCATGCCACTGGGCAAATGGATAAAGTAATAAACAGCGATCTTCTGTATCGATCGTTAGGACTGTTTGACCATTAGCTTCATCCATGATTGCCTCGCGAAAGTGGCTGGGCACTGTAATGCGCCCTTTAGCGTCTATGTTAACTGCATTCAGTCCGCGAAACATGGTCTTTTCCCCCACAATGTCCCACATTATACCACCAAACCGGCAAAATTGAATAGTTATCTTAAAGTAAAAGTTTAAATAATGAGTCTAGAATGGGTTTAGTTGATCTAGATCAAGCGAAAATTAGGGGTTTGAGTGATGTTTTGGAAGTTTAAATTAGGTTTTATTTTTAATTTGTTGAAATATATGAATATTATGTTATAGCTGCTTACTTTAGGGTCACACAGCAACAATGGGTTTACTAGAATGTACCAAAATATATACTTCCGCGATGCTGTTGTTAGCACATGCTACGCACAGAACGCAAGCAAAGCGCCGGGGTTAAAACTGCTGACCACCTAAAGGCACGGTCTTGATTCGGAACCGCGCACGCGAGTGAGCGATTTAGAAAACCGTATTTGCTAAAGGCACGTTTTTTACAAAACCGCCTATTGGCTCCAATCAAAAATATCGGCACGGCCTTGATTCGGAACCGCGCACACGAGTGAGCGATTTAGCAAACCAGCGGTTTTAAATCGCCCATTACGATCGATACTGTATTAGATGTACCATTAAAGACGCACTGTTTAAATATTGCAGCTATGTAGATTTTGCTCAATGGGCGCTTCTGGGTCAAGTCTGTGCCCGCACCCACAAAAACTCAGTCCCGAAAATTCTCAAACTGCAGCGGCAGCTCCAATTCCTGCTTGCGCAAAAAAGCAATCACGGTCTGCAAGTCATCACGCTTCTTACCCGTCACTCGCACCTTCTCACCTTGAATTGCCGTCTGCACTTTCATTTTTTCAGTCTTAATCAGCTTAATGATTTTTTTTGCAGTATCCGTATCAATCCCTTGTTTAAGCTTCACATTTTGCTCAGCTTTCTTATGCTGAACCACCGGGTCTTCAACATCCATATGCGCTAAATCAATACCGCGCTTGGTGAGCTTGGTTTTTAAAACATCAATCATCTGCTTTAAATGAAAATCCGCTTCAGCCTCTAACTTAATCGCCTCATCAGCATAAGTGAATGATGCATTCGCACCTTTGAAGTCAAAGCGCGTGCCAACTTCACGGTTTGCCTGATCCACAGCATTAGTCACTTCATGTTGATCAAGTTCAGAAACAATGTCAAATGATGGCATGGGCATACTCCTTTATATTATAAGACGCAGGTCATCATACTACATTCAACCTAGAAATAACCCCCAAAAACACCCGCATGCAAGGTAAAAACATCAGCAACTCATTGTTTTTCTGCTCACAAACTGCACTGAAAACACAATATATCCATAAAATTCAATTAGTTAAATTTTTTTGTTTTTCTTGATCCATTTAAGGTTTTGTTAATATTTGACGTGTATAGTAGAGGGTAATGAGACATCATCTCAACCCAGAAAGAGGATTTTGAATATGGCAAGCGCAAACACTCAAGCAACTTCAGGCACAGCTGCAGCTATGCTTGCCCAGCTCGCTGAAGCAACCGATGCTGCCGAGCTCCTTGCTAATCTTAAAAGTCTAACAGACTTGAGCGCAGCCATTGAAACCGCTCAGGCTGAGCATGCAACTGCTGCTGCTAGCAACGCAGCTGAAGCAGGTGATGCTGCGCAACTAGGCGATGCTACCAAAGCCGCTGCTCAACTTGGTCCTATTGCTGCTAGTATAGACGCATTAACAAGTGGGGCTGGTACATTTAGGAGCTCTGCCGCAACAGGCACAACTGCTGAAGCGCGCATTGCAGCTATCCCTGCAGAAAGAACTGGGAACAAAGCTTAACCAAAAACCTCCTAGATTAAATCACAAAAACCCCGACATCCGTCGGGGTTTTTTTATATCAACTCCAAAAGTCATAAAAAAACAAAATGTATTTTCTAGGATTACTATGTTTTTTTACAGGCCATCTAATATGACGTCACAATCACCTTTGTTCCAATCGTAATAAAATTCCGCGTTAACCACCCCGCCATTTTAGGCGTCACACGAACGCAACCATGACTCACATTCGCGCGTGGCACATTAGGCGACCCATGAATTGCATAATGTTTACTAAAGAACATACAATAAGGCATTGGCGCCCCACCTCGTGGTAACGGATATCGAGAAGAACGACAACTTGCACTGCCTTTACGCTGCACTCGAAATACACCACGTGGTGTCCGGCAAGCACGCTTAACATCTCGACACCAACTCGCACCCCCCGATGCTCGACCGGTTGCAATTAAGCGGCCACTAGAGTTATAGGCAGCCCACGCCTTTAAGCGCGGACTAAAAATAAATACCTTACCCCCGGATCGATGACTGGGAAAACCATAATTAGGTCGACGCGAATGCCTCTTTCTCTTATATCTTTTTTTACCATTTCGATAACGCTGCTGATATCGATAGCTGTGATGTGCAAGTATGATAGGTTTTTGTTGATACCCCTGCGACGGTTGCGCATTGGCATTTTGTGTTAATCCTAAAGTGATCGCCAATGCTGCACAAGCTGAAATAACTAATAACGACATAACCTCCTCCTCACTATTTAATAGGGGAAGCATCCATAACTAACATATCCGACATGGGGGTAACTATAGTAGATTTAAATAGTGTTTGTTTATCAATAAGATATAAACCTAGAAAAGAGT
>JAJFJO010000012.1 GCA_021774015.1 Gammaproteobacteria bacterium | reverse complement strand
CTAATCCCGTCCAATCGTTATTCTAATCCCGTCCAATCGTTATTACAACCCCGTCCAATCGTTATTACAACCCCGTCCGATCGTTATTACAACCCCGTCCAATCGTTATTACAACCCCGTCCAATCGTTATTACAACCCCGTCCAATCGTTATTACAACCCCGTCCAATCGTTATTCTAAAGGTTCGCTGCGGGGTGGTTTTTACTTAAAAACTTTGCGATAAGAGCACTTCAACCCACGTCAAAAAGCTAGTATTTGCTCTAAAAAAACAAAGAAACCAAGAAAAAACTCACATTCTCATTATAAATCAATCAGATACAGCTGCTCTAAAATTAGCACTCTCTTTAAAAGAGTGCTAGAATAACCCTAATTACTAGCATTAAACTATCAACCCAACACTAAAAGACATATTGTCGGAGTAGATACATAATGAGCAACGACTTAGC
Organism: Gammaproteobacteria bacterium; assembly: GCA_021774015.1. GTDB lineage: Bacteria > Pseudomonadota > Gammaproteobacteria > Coxiellales > Coxiellaceae > JAJFJO01. Next base: position 6,968 of record JAJFJO010000012.1, on the reverse strand, counting down.
ACTTGTAAACAACCCCCTTTCAGTAGGCAGTTTAGGGTCTTATATTCACTGGGCCAACACAATTCCTTTACTCACCCAGGAAGAAGAAACCGAATTGGCAACTCGTTTGCGTGACCACAACGACATTGAGGCAGCCAGGCGTTTAATTCTATCGCACCTGCGTTTCGTTATTCGCGTCGCTCGCGGTTATAACGGCTACGGCTTACCGATGGCAGACCTAATTCAGGAAGGTAATATTGGGTTGATGAAGGCGGTTAAACGTTTCGACCCAGCTGTTGGTGTGCGCTTAGTCTCTTTTGCCATTCATTGGGTGCGCGCTGAAATGCATGAATATATTCTGCGTAACTGGCGCATCGTTAAAATTGCAACGACCAAGGCTCAACGAAAATTATTTTTTAACCTGCGCAAAATGTCTAAAAAACTAGGCTGGCTAAGTGAAAGTGAGGCCAACATGATGGCAGACGAGCTTAAGGTATCAATTAAAGATGTCCGCCAAATGGAAGCGCGCCTAAGAAGTACAGATGCTTCTTTCGATGGTTATGATGACGATGACCAACCTTCATTAGGGTGGAATGCTCCGGCACATTATCTTGAAGATAAATCGAATAACCCTTCCACAGTTTTAGAACAATCTGAGTGGGCCAACGATCAAGAAGAACAACTTTATGGTGCCATGCAACACCTTGACGAGCGCAGCCAAGATATTTTAAAAGCACGTTGGTTGAGTGAAAAAAAACAAACTTTGCATGATCTTGCTGCCAAATACAGTGTATCTGCTGAGCGTATCCGCCAAATCGAAAAAGTAGCCATGGGTAAACTGCGCGAAGCGATTGCTGCCTGATTCCATAGTTTAAGCGAGGGCGAGCCACTTCAGGCTCGCCTACCGATAATATTTCATCCCCTCTACTCCCTGATTATCTGAACACACCTAGAATCACCCACAAGAAACGAGTATAGTAATCACTTAACCAATAAATCCACTAATTGCAAAAAGGACATAACTGTGAAATTACGACACATTTTAATCGGTGCTGCTATGGCTAGCGCTTTAAGCATTTCTGCTTTCGCCGCCTCTAACAACTCAGCACAAAAAACCAATTCATTCACACCTGAGCAAGTGCAACAGCTACACACCATTATTCGCAACTACCTTGTGAAAAACCCTGAAGTGTTAGTTGAAGCGTCTCAAAAGCTACAAATGGAGCAAATGCAAAAAGCGCAGCAACAATCAGTAGCCGCTATTTCACAAAACAAACAACAATTATTTAAAGATGCCGCGTCACCATCCATCGGCAACCCAAACGGCAAAGCCATTATTGTTGAATTTTTTGACTACCAATGTGGTCACTGTAAAACTATGGGTAGCATCGTGCAAAAAGTGGTGAAAAATGATAAAAACGTAAAGGTGATTTTCAAAGAACTTCCTATTTTTGGTGCTAACTCACAGTTTGCAGCCAAAGCTGCATTAGCTGCTGTGAAACAAGGCAAATATTTTGAGTTCCACGATGCATTATTAGCTGCAGGCAACCCACTAACAAAAGTTAAAGTGATTGCTATCGCTAAAAAAGTAGGGCTTAACATCAAACAGCTACAGAAAGATATGAAGTCTCAAGCGGTTGGCCAGCAAATTCGCGATAACTTTAAGTTAGCGCAAAAGCTTAAACTGATGGGAACGCCTGCTTTTATCGTAGCAAACGAAGGCTTGACGCAGTTCCGCTTTATTCCTGGCGCAACTACTCAAGAAAATATGCAAAAGCAGATTAATGCAGTAAATAGCTAGAAAAACAATGTAGATACCCGCAGACATTATGTAGCAATGTCTGCGAGGTAATCTTACATAAGTGCTAAAATCGCTGGTAATTCAGAAATAATAAATCCATCTGCAAAGCATCTCTATAAACCTATAGCAGTCCCCCAACCGCTAAGCTACAATACCCTCCTTTAGTCATAATCGATAGGCCAAATGCCGTGGAAAAACTCAGCTTTCAAGACATGATTCTTACCTTGCAACGTTACTGGGCAGAGCAGGGCTGCGCTATTTTACAACCACTTGATATAGAAGTCGGTGCAGGCACCTTCCATCCTGCCACCTTTCTGCGCGCCATTGGACCAGAGCCCTGGCAGGCAGCCTATGTCCAACCATCACGCCGCCCTACGGATGGCCGTTATGGTGACAACCCCAACCGCGTGCAACACTACTATCAACTCCAAGTGGTTTTGAAGCCTTCACCAGACAATATTCAAGAGCTCTATCTCAACTCCTTAAAAACATTGGGGGTGGACCCTCTACTACATGACATCCGCTTTGTTGAAGATAACTGGGAATCCCCAACGCTTGGATCATGGGGGTTAGGCTGGGAAGTCTGGCAAGATGGTATGGAGATCACGCAGTTTACTTATTTCCAGCAAGTCGGTGGATTGCCGTGCAAGCCCGTTACGGGTGAGATCACCTATGGACTTGAACGTTTAGCGATGTTTATCCAAGGCGTCGATAGTTTATTTGATCTGGTCTGGACAGAATCTGCCGCTGGCACCATCACCTATCGCGATGTGTTTCATCAAAACGAAGTAGAAATGTCCGCCTTTAATTTTGAACACGCGAATATTAAAGAACTATTTAAACATTTTGATATGTATGAACACGAAGCCCAGCGCCTAGTGGACTTAAACCTACCATTACCCGCATATGAAATGGTATTAAAAGCATCGCATACATTTAATCTACTCGATGCGCGCCAGGCAATATCTGTAACTGAACGTCAGCGCTATATTTTACGGGTTCGTAAGCTCGCTTATATTGTCGCACAAGAATATTATGAGGCACGAGAAAAACTCGGGTTCCCAATGGCCAATAACATGGAGGCCACAGTCAATGAATAACTCCAAAGATTTTTTATTAGAGCTCGGTTGTGAAGAGCTACCTTCCAGTGCGTTATTAAAATTATCGAATGCATTGACCCGCCTTTTTAAGGAAGAACTCAACAAAGCAGAGTTGCCTCATCAAAACATTCAAACGTTTGCAACTCCTCGCCGACTCGCTATTTTAATCCCTGATTTGATTGATATGCAGCCTCCCAGCAAAATCGAACGCCTTGGCCCTAGTGTCGATAAAGCATTTGATTCCAGCGGCACCCCCACATTAGCATGCATGGGATTTGCTAAATCGTGCAATGTTACTGTCGACCAGCTCGAGCGTAAAGTCACGGATAAGGGCGAACGCGTTTGCTGCGTTATCGAACAACCCGGTATTAATACAGCAGACCTACTGCCAGAATTAGTCGGTCACGTCATTAAAAAACTCCCCATTCCCAAACCAATGCGATGGGGAAATAAAAGCGTCACGTTTATTCGACCAGTCCACTGGGTCATCATGTTATTTGGCGAAGAGCTCATTGATGCTGAAATTCTCGGTATCAAAACCACGCGCGATACATTTGGACATCGCTTCCACCACCCAGAAGCAATATCCATTCCCAGCCCTAAAGAATATAACCAAATCCTATATACCCAGGGTAAGGTGGTCGCTGATTTTACGACTCGAAGAAACCTTATCCAAAAACAAATCGAACAGGCCCTTGAAAGCAATCAACATGCTATTATGGATGAAAGCCTACTTGATGAGGTAACCTCCTTAGTAGAGTGGCCTGTTGTACTTAAAGGTAAATTTGATCAAGACTTTTTAGGTGTTCCTAAAGAAGCATTAATTATGTCGATGCAATCTCATCAAAAATGTTTTGCATTAGAAAACGATACAGGCGACTTACTGTCTCAATTTTTATTGGTTAGTAACATTGAAAGCAAAGAGCCAGAAACCGTTATCAAAGGTAATGAAAGAGTCATTCGTGCTCGGCTATCCGACGCCGCGTTTTTCTATAACCAAGATAAAAAACACACTTTAGAAAGTCATCTGCCTCGTTTAGACAATATCGTGTTTCAACAAAAACTTGGTAGCATTGGTGATAAAGCAAAACGTGTCAGCCAACTCGCCACCCACATTGCAAAACAAATGGATGCTGACACAGCTCTTGCTAAACGTGCAGGGCAATTATGTAAATGTGATTTAGTTTCTGAGATGGTGTGTGAATTTCCAAGCCTGCAAGGCATCATGGGCCACTACTATGCGCTCAACGACAATGAACCCAAAGAATGTGCACAAGCTTTACAAGAACACTATTTACCACGCTTTTCCGGCGACCAACTGCCGGCCACAACAACAGGCGGCATCATTGCACTTGCCGATCGTTTAGATACTCTAGTTGGTATTTTGGGCGTTAACTTAATCCCAACTGGCGAAAAAGATCCCTTTGCTTTACGCCGCGCAGCTCAAGGTATTTTTCGTTTGCTCATTGAAAAAAATATCCCTTTAAATTTAGTGAAACTACTAGATAAGGCAAAAAGCTTGTTTAAAACGCCTTTGCCTAACCAGGAGGTTACCCAACAAGCATTCGACTTCATTATGCACCGCTTAAAGTTTTGGTATTTGGAACAGAATGTTATCCCTGAAGTGTTTGAAGCAGTACTGGCCTGCAGCCCAACAGAACCTCTAGACTTCCATCACCGTGTTCAAGCAGTTAGGCAGTTTCAAGAGCTCCCTGAAGCTAGCGCCTTAGCTGCTGCGAACAAACGCGTCTCTAATATCTTGAAGAAGACTCAAGATAGCATCCCAAATAAAACTAACGCGAGCTTATTGGAGCCTGGAGCTGAAAAAACATTAGCCGAGCTACTCGATAAACATCGTGATGAAGTACTCACTTTATACAGTGATGCAAACTACACCCAGGCGCTATCCCAACTATCATCACTGAAACAGCCCGTGGATTCGTTTTTTGATGAGGTGATGGTCATGGTTGATGACGATAAGTTGCGCAAAAACCGTTTAGCGCTGCTGGCATCACTGCGCCATTTGTTCACTCAGGTTGCAGATATTGCGTTGTTGCCTTAAATACACCACAACACCTGGTATCTTACTAAAACAACCCGTATAATTTCTGGGTTGTAATCATATTCATGGAATGAATAGTGAGAGCACTAAAAAAGACGCTACAATATAGTTTGTTTTTCCTATGCCTAATGGTAGGCCCTTTTGCGCATGCCGTTTCTCAACACTCGTATTGGGGGCAATATAAGCAAGCACAAGAACTAACCCAACATTTAAAACATCAAAAAGCGCTAAACATCCTTCACTCTCTATTAGAAGAACAGGAAAATTTTAGTGTCTTAATCCTTACTGCTGAAAACTACGCATCTCTAGAACAACCCCAAAAAGCCTATCACTACTATCGAAAAGCCTATCGCCTAGTAAGGCATAGCTATGCTGAAGATGATATTCGGTTGTCGCTATTTGGTATGGCTCGCATGCAACTTGCATTAAAAAATGGTGGAAACTCTCAATATTATTATGAAAAATTATTAAAAATCATACTACCCCTTAAAGACAGAGGCCTGGCAGAACAAGGCCTGAAAAAGAGCCAAATACTGGCTAAAAACGAACAACACCTTGAAAAAATAAACCGAATTAAAATCTTAATACAACAAGGGCACGGAGAAAAAGCCAAGCAACTTATCCAACCCTTACTTGCTACTCATCAAAGTTCTTTGCTGTACTTGCTGGCCGGTCATGCAGATGCCTTATTAGAACAACCAAAACAAGCTTTACAATACTATGAGCAAGCGCTGAAAAGTGCAAAATCTGAAGGCAATGACACTCACAAACGTATCGCACTATTTGCCATAGCCCGAATGCAACTTGCGCTCAGAGAATTTAATTTAGCAGAGAGCACCTATCATAAAATACTTGCCACACCGCTAGATACTGAAGATAAAACTATAGCGGAGCAGGGCCTGCAACAAATAGCAGCAAGAAAAGCGCTACAGAAAGAAAAGGAAATTAAAACACAAGCTGCCGTTAAAAAAACCACCCAGCAAACAGAGCCAACAACTAAGGATCGCACATCTCAATTTCAAAAACAGATACAGCTAGCACAACAATATATTGATAAAGGTGAGGGAAAAAAGGCCTACCATATTGTGCAGCCGCTGCTAAGCTCTCATAAAAAGGCGATTGTTTACTTGCTAGCAGCTCATAGTAAATCACTATTAGAGCAACCAAAACCTGCTCTACAATACTACAAACAGTCTTATACGCTAGCAAAAAGTGAAAATAGTGGTGTGTTACAACGCATTGCTTTATTTGGTATTGCGCGCATACAGATGGTATTGAAACAACCAATAGCCGCACGACAAACCTATCGAAAAATATTAACGCTCGATTTATCAACCAAAGATCGTAAGCTTGCTCAACAAAGCATTAATAAAACATACAAACTTAGCAAACAATTAGCGTATTCAAATTTAATTAAAACTATCAACCAGCTTATTGGGGAGGGGAAGGGCCAGCAGGCATACCGCTTAATTCAATCACTCATATTAAAAACCCCGAAACCAGAATACTATATTTTCGCAGCACAAAGCATGATTGTATTAGACAAACCCAGAGATGCAATGCGCTTCTATAAATTAGCATACAATCTCGCAGCGCAGACAAATAATATTGATCAACAACGTAACGCCCTGTTTGGTGTCGCAGCCATGCAACTATGGTTAGATCAATACGTGCGAGCCACTAAAACCTATCGCGCCATATTCACTTATAAACTTAATTTAAAAGAGTTTGAAACAGCCAGTACGGGGCTTGCTAAAAGCCTTGCTTATAGAGGCCGCCTTTTTTCAGGGTACCACGCTGTCCCTTGGAATATTGAGTTTACATCGCCTCAAACAATAATTATTGCCCTACAAACCTCTCTGTGGCTTGGGCTTGGCGAAACCACTCACAATCTCATGGCTCACTACCAACACCTATTAACAAAAATCAAACCTAAAACCTATTTATACAGAGATTTTAAAAATATACAATGGCTCTTATGTTTTCAAACTGCAGCCCATCAACTCACCCCTGAGTTCTATCACCT
>JAJFJO010000110.1 GCA_021774015.1 Gammaproteobacteria bacterium | reverse complement strand
TGATTAACATCCGCGCCCGCCTCCACTAATAGCGTAGCTTTATCTACACTATCAATAATAATGCTTTCAACCAGCGGCGTATAACCATACTCATCCAGGTAATTAAGATCTTTGACTTGCTTCAAAGCTTGAGATAACTCTTCCGTACTACGATGTAAAATAATTTGCGATAAACTCATATTAATGCGACTTCAGTTGTGGTGATGTAGATGGCGCTTGAGACACTTGCAAATCTTGCTGCAGCTGCGCACTCAGTTGTTTTTGCAGTTCAGGGTCTCGACTAGCTTCTTCTGCTAAATGATCAATCGCGACATCATTATGCGCTGCATTAGAGCGCATCTTTGGCGGCAAGCTTTCTTTCATCTGACCTAAAATCGGATGCTCGCGCATTCCAGGCCCCATACCCTGCCCCTCTTTATTCGGCGCATCAAACAGTTCATTCGCGTATCCTTGCGCAAAGGATTTCTGGATCTTGCGCTCTAAGCCGCGGCGCCCCTCCTCCCCTAGCTCAACCTGTGGATTAACCTCAGCATCATCGGGACGATATTCATTCACATCGACAATATCCACAATCAGTAGCAGCTCACCCGGCTTAACCTGATCACCTAACTTAACAGCCACATAACGCACCCAGCCATGGCCCGATGCAGCAATCGCCAGCCGTGTTGTATCATCCACCAGACTTAGCAGGAGCGAGTCTCGATAAACTCGATCATCACGAGCAACAAGCACTTGATCGACCTTACACGTTGATCCATCAATCTTTTTAGGGGCATATATACGTTTTAACATAAACACTCAAATACACATATTAATCTTCATCACCAATCATACCAGTAGGGAGTAAAATCACAACACCTCATAAGGGAAACCTAACAGCCCTCAGGGTCAGCGAGATTTACCACCCAAAATACCTAACAGACCCCGAGCAAACTCACGAACAACGGTGCGGCCCATTTGCCGCACCATTGTATTTTTAGACAAATCAGTCACCCAGCTTTCCTCTTTTTTAGCTCCTTTTGATCGCCTCGTTGCTTGCTTATCTGATTTTTTAGGGGTAGATTGTGTTGCCCTCGTTGCGGCCATTTCCGCTTGCTCGGCTGCTGCTTGAGCCGCAGCAAGTTTTTCATTTAATATTTCATACGCACTATAACGATCAATAGCTTTACTGTAGTTAGCTATTATTTTGGATGTGCTCACTAACACGCTGATTTCTTCTTTATTAAGAGGCCCCATTCGAGACTCTGGTGCGCGCAATAAAACCGCAGCCAAAGGTGTAGGCCGACCTTTATCATTCAATACTGTAACAGCCGCCTCACCAATACCCAGCGAGGTTAAAAGCACATCCGTCTTATAAAATTCACTGAGCGGATAATTTTCTGCGGCTAATTTAATTGCCTTGCGATCTTTTGCAGTAAACGCTCGCAAGGCATGCTGTATTTTCATGCCCAATTGCGATAATACAGCATCTGGAATATCATCCGGGTTTTGCGTGCAAAAAATAATCCCAACACCTTTTGATCGAATCAACTTTACAATGCTTTCAACCTGGTTAAGCAATGCTTTCGAGGCGTTTTTAAAGAGCAAGTGTGCCTCATCAATAAAAACCATTAATTTTGGCTGCTCAAGATCACCCTCTTCAGGATACTTACTATATATTTCCGCCAGCAAACACAGCATAAAAGTCGAAAATAGTTTCGGCCTATCCTGCAAATCATTTAAACGTAAAATAGAAATATAACCACGACCCTTATCATCAAAACGCTCCAAATCTTCAACCTCAAAGGACGGCTCACCAAAAAATTGTTCGGCTCCTTGCTGCTCCAGCTCTATCACTTTGCGTAATATTGCGCTAGCAGAAGAAGCAGCGATACGGCCATACTCATCTTCAATCTGTTTTTTACCTTCATTAACAGCAAAATTTAAAATTTTTTTGAAGTCATTTAGGTCTAACAAAGGCATTTGCTTATCATCGCAGAGCTTAAATAAAATGGCCACGATGCTAGACTGAGTATCATTCAACTCTAAAATTTTAGATAACAGCATGGGGCCAAACTCAGAAACAGTCGCTCGCAACTTAACCCCTTTTTGATCGGACAAACTCAATAGCTCAACAGGAAAATTTGTAGATTCGTAAGGAATGTTTATTTTTTCATGCCGCTCAACAACACTCGCTTTATCTTTACCCCCAACAGCCAAACCACTTAAATCCCCCTTCAAATCCATAAGAAGAACCGGCACACCGTTTTTTGATAAATTCTCTGCAAGAACTTGGATCGTTTTTGTTTTACCCGTACCCGTTGCTCCAGCAATCAAGCCGTGTCGATTTAATGTTTTAAGCGGGATATTAATGGGCGCATCAACCACCTCTTCATCTAAAAGTGCCGCACCCAAAGTGATGCACGGGCAGTCAAATTGATAACCGTCAATCATGTGTTCTAGGAATTTTTTGTTCATCTCTTTATCCACGCTGCTTTCACTCCAACAGGAGTAAATATAGCGCATTTTGTGGGTAAAGAAGGTTTGGCATTACCAGCGGTGGATTAACACGGATTCGGCTAACGCTTTCTTAGCAAAAGTTTTTTTTACCAGCTCAGCACGATCAACAATCAATAAATCAATTTTTTGCTCATCAATTTTTGAGAAAATTTTACCCAAAATTTCAGGTTTGTTTTGCCTTAAATGCCTTGCCAACTCACCAACCTCTGTAACAATCAACAAGTCAATATCACCCCCTTTCAACGTATCATCTGTACGGCTGCCATATAGACGAAGCTCAGCAGCACAACCTACCTCAATAAAAAAAGATAAAGAATCTATCAGAGCTTCAACGTATTTTTGAGACAGTCTCATCTTATTGACTTAGGGAGTCTTTAATGGACAACAGTTTTGGAGTATATTTTTTTAGGCTACGAAAATATTCTGTTAAATCTTCATCAGCATATTCATGAACCGACAAATTTCTCAGTGCGCGGATAGTCATCCAAATTTCCACATCATTTATATATTCCAATTTTTCGGCTCGATTCATAAAATCACGAAAGCTTCCTCTAAAGCCGGGGTCATCAAGTAAGATACAATAACGAACATACTTCATTAAATAAATATCAGCAACACGAGAAAAACGCGCAGCAAAGCTTTCCCACGTTTCCAATGACTCAGCATCAAGCTGGTCTAATGCATCAGGAAGTTTTTGAATTTTCTCGTAGCTATAAGCAAGATATTCAAGAGCCTTTAACAGCTGATCAGTAATGCTGGATTTCAACTCCGCATAATCAGGCATAATAGCTCCTTAAATAAAATTAACCTTCAAACTTCTTCAGCACCAAGCTACCGTTAGTACCACCAAAGCCAAATGAATTAGATAGGGCAACGTTAATTTCCATTTTTTGTGGCTTGTTCGGCACAAAGTTTAAGTCACAACCTTCATCTGGGTTATCGAGATTAATTGTAGGCGGTGCAATATTGTCACGCAAAGCAAGCGCAGCAAAAATAGCTTCCACCGAACCCGCCGCACCTAACAAGTGCCCTGTCATTGATTTTGTTGAGCTTACTGCGATATTGCTAGCATGCTCACCAAATACATCTTTAATAGCATTTGCTTCAAGGATATCACCCATTACTGTTGATGTGCCATGCGCATTCACATACTGAATATCTGACGCAGACAGATCCGCATCATTAATCGCATTTTGCATACAGGAAATAAAACCCCTACCATCAGGTGCTGGTGATGTCATATGATACGCATCACCGCTCATTCCAAAGCCAACCACTTCAGCATAAATAGGAGCGCCGCGTTTTTTTGCAGCCTCAAGTTCTTCAAGCACAACAACACCTGCACCTTCACCCAGAATAAAACCATCACGATCCTTATCCCAAGGTCGCGATGCTTTTTGTGGGTCGTCATTGCGAGTTGATAATGCACGCGCTGCAGCAAAGCCACCCACACCTACTTTAGAGGTAGCCATTTCAGCACCACCCGCAAGCATAATATCCGCATCACCATAAGCAATCATACGAGCAGCGTGCCCAATGTTATGTACACCTGTCGTACATGCTGTAACAATCGATATATTAGGACCGCGGAAATTATATTTCATAGAAACAAAACCAGCCGTCATATTAATAATGCAACCTGGAATAAAGAAAGGAGAAATCTTACGAGGACCTTCATTAGCCTCAAGAATGGAATATTTTGAGAGCCAGGGCAACCCACCAATACCCGAACCAATTGCAATACCTGCACGCGGAGCCATTTGATCAGTAATGGTTAGCTTTGCATCCTCTAGAGCTTGTCGAGCCGCTTCAACCGCATAATGAATAAAAATATCCATTCTGCGAGCTTCTTTCGGCAGCAAGGCAAGGCTTGAATCGAAATTTTTCACTTGACCCGCAATGCGTGTCGTCAGATCAGAAATATCAAAGTCACAGGTTGTGCCTGGGGCACCGATCGTATCAATACCACTTTTACCTTTAAGGATATTATCCCAGGTATCCGCAACGTTATTACCAATAGGGGTCAAAGCACCCATGCCAGTTATGACGATACGCTTTTTCATCCTGCGACCTCTTAAACTAATACGATTGAGG
>JAJFJO010000109.1 GCA_021774015.1 Gammaproteobacteria bacterium | reverse complement strand
AGTGATGCGGGGGTGATAGTTTCTGAATGCTAACTGGCCTTCTGTGCTGGTGAGCAGATGAATCTCAGCTTCTGGGAAGTGGTTGAGTATGGCATTGACAGCTGGGGTTACCATGATCATATCCCCGAGTCGGCCTATCCGCATGACTAAGATTTTCATAATTGCCCTGATTATATTAAAGATGCCTGGATGCTAGCAGGAGAGTCAGTTCATTTCCAGGGCATCTTGCTTGATTTATGCCTGATTCGGGCTAGCATTTTCCTAAGAAATCAGTACAATGCACGGTTCAACGCTAATCTAGGGGATAGAGCAAATGTCCAATGTATTTGAATTAACAGCTGAAACTCGCGAAACCAGCGGCACCGGTGCGGCTCGTCGCATGCGTCATGATGAGAAAGTACCTGCGATTGTCTATGGTGCGGGTCAAGAACCACAGCATATTACCCTTATTCATAAAGATATTTCACTGGCTTTAAAGCATGAAGCAGTGTATTCACATATTTTAACGCTTAATGTGGCAGGCAAGTCTGAGCAGGTGGTACTAAAAAGTATCGATCGCCATCCTAGCCGGCCAATTGTTATGCATGTGGATTTCTTAAGAGTGAATGTGAAAGAAAAACTAACTATGCACGTGCCGCTACACTTCTTGGGTGAAGAAGATGCTCCAGGTATGAAAGAAGGTGGTGTATTGTCTAAACCGATGACAGATGTCGAAGTGAGCTGTTTGCCAGCTGATTTGCCTGAAAGCATCGATGTTGATATTTCTATGCTGGTGATGGATCAGGTGTTACATGCATCTGATATCAAGTTGCCAAAGGGTGTGGAAATGACAATGGAGTTGGATGAAGAGCACAACCCGCCTTTAGTCGGTATCCATATGCCTCGTGTTGAGGTTGAGCCTGAGGAAGAAGCTGCCGAAGAGGGTGAAGAAGGCGCTGAAGAAGCTAAAGCTGAAGAAGGTGCTGAAGAAGCTCCTGCTGCTTCTGAAGAAGATAAAAAGGAGTAATACCCTTGCCAGCGATCAAGCTTATCGTTGGTCTCGGTAACCCTGGTTCCCAATATGAAAACACGCGCCACAATGTTGGCGCGTGGTTTGTTGAACAACTCTCTAAGCAATATTCCTCCCCACTAAAACTTGAAACGAAGTTTTCTGGCTGTGCGTCTAAAGCAGCGATCGATCATCATATGTGCTGGCTATTAATTCCAACAACGTATATGAATGAGAGTGGTAGATCCGTTGCCGCGATAGCACGTTTTTATAAGATACAACCTGAAGAAATTTTGGTGGCTCACGATGAGTTGGATTTTGAGGCGGGTATCATTCGGGTTAAGGAAAATGGTGGTCACGGTGGCCATAATGGTTTGCGCGATATTATTAATCATTTGCATACGAAAGATTTTCCGCGCATGCGTATTGGAATAGGTCACCCTGGCCATAAAGATAAAGTGTCGCCGTATGTATTGAGTGCGCCTTCGCGTTCAGATAAACAAAAAATAGATACAGCAATTGATGACGGGTGTTCTGTGATTCCTGAATTGTTGGCAGGTGATGTTCAAAAAGCATTTCGCTATTTACACAATGATTGAGTACTGTAATAAGAGACGACTGTATTGAGGAGCAAGAAAAATGGGTTTTAAATGTGGCATCGTTGGTTTACCCAACGTGGGTAAATCGACTTTATTTAATGCGCTGACCAAGGCGGGTATCGAAGCATCTAATTATCCTTTTTGTACCATCGAGCCTAACATGGGTGTTGTACCTGTCCCTGACTTGCGTTTAGATAAAATTGCAAATATTGCCAAATCCAAAGAAGTCATACCGACAACTGTTAAATTTCTCGATATTGCGGGCTTGGTTGCTGGTGCGTCAAAAGGTGAAGGTTTGGGTAATAAATTTTTAGCGAACATCAGAGAGACCCAAGCGATTGCACATGTGGTGCGTTGTTTTGAAGATGATGATGTAGTGCACGTTGCTGGAAAGGTAGATCCGATTTCGGATATTGAAGTTATCGATACCGAGTTAGCACTTGCTGATTTAGAGTCTGTTGAAAAAGCGCTGTTGAAAACACAAAAAGATGTAAAGCGCGGTGATAAAGAAGCGATTAAGAGCCAAGCTGCGTTAGAGATATTTCGCCAGCATTTAGATCAGGGCAAGCCGATTAGAAGTTTAGAGCTCAATGAGGGCGAGCAAGCTGAGGTGAGTGCGCTGCAATTATTGACGGCAAAGCCAGTGATGTATATTGCTAACGTGGATGATCAAGATTTCCATGACAATGAACTGTTTAATAGAGTAAGTCAGCATGCGGAGAAAGAAGGCTCTATTGTTGTGCCTGTGTGTGCAGCTATCGAATCAGAGATGGTTGAGCTGAGCCTTGAGGAACAAAAAGAATTTTTAGATGATTTGGGCATGGATGAGCCTGGTTTAAATCGAGTAATACGTGCAGGTTACAGTTTATTGGGCATGGAAACCTACTTTACTGCTGGCCCCAAAGAAGCGCGCGCCTGGACGATTCCCATTGGTGCAACTGCTCCACAGGCAGCGGGTGAAATTCATACGGATTTTCAAAAAGGTTTTATCCGCGCAGAAGTCATTGCCTATGATGACTATATAAAATATACCGGCGAGCAAGGTGCTAAAGAGGCTGGTCGCTGGCGCCTTGAGGGCAAAGACTACATCGTCCAGGACGGTGATGTAATGCTGTTTCGGTTTAACGTATAGGTGTAGCTGTGGGTCTTACATTCAGGCAACTCATACTTGAAACGCCGCCAAGTTGTGTGTCATGAGGGCCCAAAATGTCTGTCATGACGTACAGTGTGTGTTTGCCCTTACGCCAATATTTTTAATTAAACTAGCCTTGTGGAACCGCTATGAGAAAAACTAGTGGCTATGGGTGGACTTGAACCACCGACCCCAGCATTATGAATGCTGTGCTCTAACCAACTGAGCTACGTAGCCATAGGGGATGGC
>JAJFJO010000108.1 GCA_021774015.1 Gammaproteobacteria bacterium | reverse complement strand
ATCACTATCATTTTTTTATTGATCCACAACTTTTTTTGGCATCAGTACCATTGCCGATAACCGCTGCTGCTCCACAAATGCCAGTAGCAGATATGTACCAGCCATTTGATGTGCAGTCAGAACCCATTCGGCGGATCGATGCACATATCACAATTGATTTTACATTGCTTGAGAAGACGGCTGATATAATACCCAATGATGGTGTTAAGCAGGAAACACAGAGGATTCTCAAAATATTATGCGCAAAAATTGAAGATTTTAATGCAGATGTTGAGGACCCTTTATTTGAGCCATCAGCCTTAATTGAAGCCATTGATGCACTGATAGGTATTCTCACAACTCATGTTGACAAGGTGATGGCCAGTGGAGCAGATAAGCGCTCGTGTCAAAAAGTAACTTCGATTGTTAATCATGTTCGTGTCGAATGTCAGCAATCACGAGACATTGTATCCCCAAAAATACCCACACTTGTAAAGACCAAGCATCATTGGAAATCACACCGTTTGCGGTTAGGGCAACAATTTTTATTAGGTGATACGGACGTTGCTAAACATTTTGCAGCTATGTTAGCCAAAGTTAAATTAAGAGGCATGCGAGATTATACGACACCTAAAGGCGTATTTATCTGTTATGCCTGGCCGGATATGAAAGAGAGTGATGAACAGCATTTGGATTGGTTACAGCCTTTTTTAGTGGGCATGCGCGCTCATTTACAAGCGGCGGGTATTAATGCGAAATTAGATATTAAAGATAATCCACCTGGTGGAAATATTTATCGCTATATGGAAGGTGCGACTGAACTGGATTATGTGTTGTTAATTGGCACAGAGTCGATGCTTAAAAAACACCAAAAAGGCACATCAGCTGTGTGTGATGAATTAATACGGATCAAACGGCGTCGTGAGCGGGATCGATTGGCAGGAACGTATACGGTATTTCCATTGTTGATTAGTGGGACTCATGCAACGAGTTTTCCAACTACATGTGAGTTGTATATGACAGTGAGTGATTGGAAAGATCCCAGTAAAACATACTTTGATCATATGCGTCGATTAATTAGTACATTGTATAGCACTACTGACAATGCTTTTAAAGATGAGTGGGATGAATTTTTTAGTGCTCTTAATGAAGTATCTGCATTAGTTATCACAAAAGGATTAACAAAGAACAATGTATTAACACAACTTGAAAAAGAAGCGGTAGCAAAGGCGGAGGAAGAAACAAGACACGATGCGGCTGTTAGTACAGTATTACAACCCACTTTATTACAGACACCACAAGAAGCAATAGCACCCACAGATCAACCAAGAAAACAGCCCAATGTTAGCGATGATAAAACAGAAGTTAAAGATGATACTTTTGTGCCATCAGGAGCAGGAGCCTTCTCACTAACCCAAAAACACGGGTTTGATTTGTCAATTTTTTTACACAGAGCTGCTGACTGGAAGGAGTCATTTAACACTGAATTTATGAATGATATGGCTCTCCAGATACAACAAGATGCTCCTGGGGCGGTAGCAGGAGTAAGTGGTATGAAAGGCAGTCAACTAAAAGTGTATGATAAAAATGGCTATTCCTTAGCTCACCATGCAGCTTTTTTTGGGAATTTGGCAGTGTTGGATGAGCTTTCAAGAAAAGATGCACTATACACTTTGAAGGATAAAAATGGCTTATTTGAACCTGTTCATATTGCAATGATCAATGATCAACATCACCTCATCCCGCGTTTTAGACTTAGGCTTAAAAAGCATTTGAACATAACCCTTTTAAATACTATGGGAGAATCTAGAACCATTAGTTTGACCCCTTTTCATTTAGCCGTATTCTTTTCTAGTCCACAAACAGTGAGAGAAATATTGCAACTTGAACCTGACTGCTTAAGCACGAAGATTGCTGGATTTGGGAATATTTTACATTTAACAATTTCAAGAAATTCTTCACATATGCTGGCAGAATTATTATTCTCAGATATCGTTGGAGATAAAAATGCATTATTGACTGGTACCACCGTTGATGGAGGGTTTGATGTATTTTCTTTTGCGGCTAAGATTAATGCTGTGGGTTGTATGAGTGTGTTGGTAGATTATTTAAGAAATTATCGACGTAAGGGTGGTGATGGTTTAACTCATTACTTGGAAAATAGCCTTTGTGTTGCTATCACACATCAATCTAAGAAAATTATCCGTTATTTACTGGCGGAAGGTGTGAATCCTGAAACACGAATTACGGACCATCCTTTTCAAGAAAACAATACTAAAACACCCTATGAATTAGCGAAAGAGACCGATGCCAAATCTCCTAAGATACCTAAATCCGATGATGTTTGGCGCATTGTAGAGGATGTAACGACTGAAAGAGTAGATGGTAAGTTTAAGGCTCCAGATCCTCGTCAGGGACCTATAGACAATCTTGTTTTTCAGGGTGGTGGTGTTAAAGGGCTAGCCTATGTTGGAGCTTTGCAAGCCTTAGAACATGTACTTGAACAACGCTCTCAAGAATACTCAGATGCATCACTTCAGCAGGTACATGGATTACAACATATTAAACGAGTTGCCGGTACTTCTGCTGGTGCTATTACAGCGATGTTAATTGCGGTTGGATATTCTGTTGCTGAAATCAAAGATATTCAAAAAACTGAAGATTTTGAGAAATATGTTGAAGGTCTTGATACCAAAAAATTATTAGATGGAGTGGATAACTTTAAAGATGGTGGTATTAAAGCAATATTGGAAGAAATATCTCGGTATACAGAAACACCTTTAAGTTCACGTCATCCGTTTGAGACTATAAAACAACTGTTAGAGCGAGAAGGGCTATGTTCAGGTGAGTACTTGCTCAATCGCTTTAGTTATTTAATAGCAGAGAAATTAAATGCGCTTGTTCAAGATAAAAGCTATGAAAAAGACAAGCGAGATCAACTTGCAATATTGCTGGCTAAAATAAAACCAGAGCACTTAACTTTGGGGAATTTACGTGAACTGGTTAAGGTTGATGGAAATAAATTCAAGCACCTGCATGTATTTGCTAGTCGTATTTCAGTTGCTGATGGAGATGAGCAATCTATTGAGGAAATGCATTCTGAGGAATCATCAGATGGTAAATGGGATCATGTATTGGTTGCTGATGTTGTTAGAGCATCAATGTCTTTCCCGGGTATCTTTGTGCCACATCAGTTGAGAGAAATAAAACCTTCTGAGCAAGGCAAGCCACGTAATGAACCCAGCTTATACAACCCAGATGTAAGTTATGTGGATGGTGGCGTTTTAAATAATTATCCAATAGAAGCATTTGATAAATTTAGATATTTGTTAACCACTTCGTCTGGGTCAGAGGACGTGAATATAGGACCAAACCCACGCACACTTGGTTTTAGTTTGGTGGATGAGCAGATAGTTGATGAAGGTGAGGACGGCAAGTTAGAGATACCTGCTGAGGCGGCAGGTGCGGGCAATTCCAGTAGGATTCCAAATCCGCTTAATGCTTTCAGGAAAACGAAGGATAAATTTTCTAGTTGGGCTACTGATAAAGTGATTCAGGAGATAACAGGGAT
>JAJFJO010000107.1 GCA_021774015.1 Gammaproteobacteria bacterium | reverse complement strand
TATGAGCATCGAGTCTCGTTTAAATAGTGTAGAAAATGAAGTGGCGTCACATAACCAGAATATGAAAGAACTGGATGAGAGCCGCCATAGTTTACAAACACAGATTGATGAGGCGCGTGAACAATACCAGCAATTGCAATTGCATCAACAGACTCTGAAAGTGCAGTTGGATAATATTAATGAATATATTGCGGAAACGGATTTTGAGTTAGAAACCTTAATAAATGAAATGCCAGAAGAAGCGAATATGGATTCATGGCAAGAACAAGCGGATCGTGTGACGACTCGTATTAACCGTTTAGGGCCAATTAACTTAGCGGCTATTGATGAATATAAAACAGTTACTGAGCGTAAAGAATACTTGGATGCACAGCAGGCTGACTTGCAAGAAGCTCTTGAAGTTTTGCAAAATGCTATTCGTAAAATTGATAAAGAGACGCGCGCGAAATTTCGTGAGACATATGATAAAGTGAATAACAAATTCAAAGAAATATTTCCACGTATATTTGGTGGTGGTAGGGCAGAGTTAGAGTTGCTAGATGATGACTTGTTAACGGCAGGTGTTTTGGTTCGCGCACAACCGCCGGGTAAAAAGAATAGCACGATACACATGTTGTCGGGTGGTGAAAAAGCACTGACCGCAATATCGCTAGTGTTTGCCTTATTTCACTTGAATCCTGCGCCTTTTTGTATTCTTGATGAGGTTGACGCACCGTTAGATGATGTAAATGTGGGTCGTTTTTGTCAAATTGTTAAAGAAATGTCGCAACAAACACAATTTATTATTATTAGTCATAATAAAGTGACGATAGAAAGTGCTAATCATTTGATGGGTGTTACGATGCAAGAAGCGGGTGTTTCGCGAATTGTATCGGTGGATATGGACGAAGCAGTAGAGATGGCTATTGCTTAAAAGGAGGTTGATATGATATTACCTGTTGTTATTGCGGTTTTAGCGGTTATTTTTGTTGGGGCCTTAATTGGTTTGTCTTTAACGAAAAATGAAGGCAAGAGTACGACGCAGAATCGTTATGCAAAACCGAAGCGACGAGCTGCGCCCAAAGAGTCTAAAGTGGTTCATTCACCTAAAGCTCAGACTCGACAGCCTGCAAAAGTTGAGCCGGTTGTTGCTCGTGGGAATGCTAAAGAGCCCTTGCTAAAGGCTCAAGAAGACGATGTGGATAGCATTTTAGGTTTAAAATCTACGGCATCACAACCTATGTCTAATCAGGAGCAACCTAGCCTTCAAGCAAAACCAGCAGCAGATAATCAACGTCCGATATCTAAAATTATTGTAGTGCATTTAACTGCAGATAAAGCCCGTCCTTATTCTGGTTATGAATTATTACAAAGTTTATTAGCTATTGGGATGCGTTACGGTGACATGCATATTTTTCATCGACATGAATATAAAACCGGTCGCGGCAAGGTCCTATTTAGTTTAGCGTCTTCTACAAAGCCTGGAACATTTGATCTACCTAAAATGGGCAGTTTTCGCTGTGAAGGTTTGACGCTATTTATGGATATTACAAAATGTGATAACCCATTGGATGCTTTTTCTACTATGCTAGATACCGTTGGATCTTTGGTTGATGATCTTGGCGGTGTTGTGCTGGATGAGCAGCGCAATACACTGACTAAAAACAAAGTGGTGATGATAAGAAAGGATATTCGTGCGCTACAAGAGGCTCAACGTGTTCCCGATATGTTTGAAGAAATGACTGAAGCGTAATGGATGTCGTTGTGACTTCATCAGCGGAAATTCAAAAAAAAATATTAAAGCTTCGAGAAGAGATTAATCAACATAATTATAGTTATTATGTGCTATCTACTCCAACGGTTCCAGATTCTGAATATGATCGCTTGTATCGCGAGCTTGAAGCACTAGAATCCCAGCACCCTGACTTAATTACACTGGATTCGCCGACACAGCGAGTCGGCGGTGAAGCGCAAACTGAGTTTGAGCAAGTCAGTCATGATGTTCCAATGCTCTCGCTCGACAATGTGTTTGATCACGATGAGCTATTGGCTTTTGATAAGCGGGTACATACACGATTAGAAACAGTTGCTTCTATTCATTATGTCTGTGAGCCTAAGCTCGATGGTGTGGCGATTAGTTTGCTATATCGTAATGGGCAGTTGGTGCGTGGGGCAACGCGAGGGGATGGGCGTACTGGAGAAAATGTCACGCACAATGTTCGCACAATCAAAGCAATTCCATTAAAACTTGTGGGTGAGAATATTCCTGATGAGCTCGAGGTGCGCGGTGAAATTTTTATGCCGATCGAAGCGTTTAATCGCATGAATCGTGAAGCGGAGAAGGCAGGGCAAAAAACATTTGCTAATCCGAGAAATGCAACGTCAGGTAGTTTACGTCAATTAGATTCAAAAATAACCGCGCAACGTCCGCTCTCTTTTTATGCGTACGCATTGGGTAAAAAAGATAAAAATTATTACCCAAAAACACATCATGGTGTGTTGCAGCAGCTGAGGCAATGGGGTTTTCCGGTGAGTGATCAAATACAATTGGTTACAAATGTGCAAGATTGCCAGGCGTTTTATAATGATATATTAAAACGTCGTGATAGCTTACCGTATGAAATTGATGGTGTGGTTTATAAAGTGAATTCTTTGGAGCAACAGGAACAATTGGGTTTTGTTTCTCGTGCACCGCGCTGGGCCGTTGCGCACAAATTTCCTGCGCAGGAAGAACTAACAACCGTAAAGGCGATAGAATTTCAGGTGGGTCGTACGGGTGCTATCACTCCGGTTGCGCGTTTAGAGCCGGTATTTGTGGGTGGCGTGACGGTGAGTAACGCCACTTTGCATAATTTTGATGAACTGTATCGCAAAGATATTCGGGTTGGAGATACGGTTATAATTCGACGTGCTGGCGATGTGATTCCCGAAGTGGTTAGCAGCGTTGTAGCAAAAAGGCAGCAGGGTGCGCAAGTGGTTGCCATGCCGACGGAATGTCCTGAGTGTAGCGCTGAAGTAATTAAACCGGAAGGGGAGGCGGTTGCGCGCTGTATGGGCGGCCTGTACTGTCAGGCACAACTCAGCGAGTCTATTATTCATTATGTCTCACGCAAGGCAATGGATATTGATGGCTTGGGTGACAAATTAGTTTTGTTGTTGCTGGAGCACGGCTTAATTAAAGATGTTACCGATATTTTTCAGCTTAAAGAATCTGATTTAGCCGCATTACCTCGTATGGGTGAGAAGTCAGCGCAGAATGTTTTGAAGGCGATTGAAGCGAGTAAGAAAACAACATTACCACGGTTTTTATATTCATTGGGTATTCGCGAGGTGGGTGAAGCGACTGCACTGAGCTTGGCAACATATTGTGAAAACTTGCAGGCGATTATACGATCGGATGAAGCATCATTGCAGGCAGTCCCTGATGTCGGCCCTATTGTTGCATCTCGTATCGTTGCTTTTTTTAGGCAAAAACATAATGTTGAGCTGATCGAAAAGCTGATTGAAGTAGGCGTGCATTGGCCTGAAGTGAAACGACAAAAAGTGGCGACGACGTTGGCGGGTCAGACATTTGTTTTGACTGGAACGCTAGAAAATATGTCTCGCGATGAAGCTAAGGCGAAATTACAAGCGCTAGGTGCTAAGGTGAGCGGCAGTGTATCGAAAAAAACAAGTTATGTTGTCGCTGGCGAAAATCCAGGAAGTAAGTATACTAAAGCAATAGAGTTGGGCGTTAGTGTGCTCGACGAACAAGGATTGTTAAAATTACTAAGCTAAAAGGAGTATTATAGTGAACAATAAAGACATTATTATTAATTTTGCAAAAGAGTTATGGGAAAATAAAAATCTCAATGCGATTGATGATGTGTTTGCAGAGAATGCAATCATTCATAGCCCAATCAATAAAAAGCAAGGCCACGTATCGATGAAGGAAATCGCTAACAAGTGGTTGGGTGCATTCCCGGATATTTTAATGCGCTGGGAAGATTTTATCGCAGAAGATGATAAGGTTGTGAGTCGTTGGCGTGCAAAAGGTACGCATGTGGGCGGTTTGTTTGCTGTTTCTCCAGCTCATGCAGAAGTGACTTATGATGGCATTACTATTTATACATTGAAGGATGGCAAGGTGATTGAATATCGCGCTTTGGTTGATATGTATGCGATTTTAACTCAAATTGGCGAGTATCAGTCTTTGTCTGAGATGTTGAGTTAGATAGGAGTATTATCCCGGTATTAAGATTTTCTTCAAGAGTGTTTAGAAAATCTTAATATCCGGAATTCATGTGCTAAGAAGCTTCAGCTTCAGCCATTTTCTCAGGCAACACAACATTCAACTCTAAAACAGAATTATTATTATCTGTGTGAAAATCCACTTTAACTTGCTCAAGATTCACTTGCGTATATTTTGCAATAACGTCCAAGATTTCTTTACGCATTAATGGCAAGTAGTCTTGGCCATCTTTCTCAGAACGTTCTTGCGCAATGATAATATGCAAACGATCTTTAGCTACCTGAGCTGTGGTTTTGTTGCCGCGCAAATATTTCATTAATCTCATGCTACTGCCTCCTTTTGGCTTTTAAAGAGACGTTTAAATAACCCTTTTTTTTCTTTAAGGAGTTCTTTAGGGTCAAACGCAGGCGCTTTACCTAGGAAACGACGAACCACGCGTGTGTATTCCTGACCCGCATCGCTCTTATCATCCAAAATAACAGGCACACCTGAGTTGGACGCATTCAAAACAGCAGGGGATTCCATTATAACACCTAGCAAAGGAACGCCGAGCAACTCTTGTATATCCTCTAGTGCAAGCATTTCACCCATGCTTGCACGTTTGCTAGAGAAGCGAGTAACCAATAAGTGTTCTTCAATCGGTGTTTCGCCTTTTTCAGCGCGCTGCGTTTTACTAGCCAATAGCCCGAGGATGCGATCTGAGTCGCGTACTGAAGATACTTCAGGGTTGGTAACGATGATGGCACTATCAGCATAATACATCGCCATATGCGCACCTTTTTCAATACCTGCAGGTGAATCACAAACAATATAATCGAAGTTGCTTTCTTTAAGCTCTTCGATAATTTTGCTGACGCCTTCTTTTGTTAGCACATCTTTGTCGCGAGTTTGTGATGCCGCAAGGATGTAGAGATTAGGTGTGGTTCTATCTTTAATGAGAGCCTGGTTTAATGTGGCATCACCATTAATAACATTGGCGATATCATAAACTACCCGACGTTCGCAGCCTAAGACAAGGTCTAAATTGCGTAAGCCAATGTCAAAATCGATAACAGCAGTCTTAAAGCCCAATTATGCAAGGCCGGTTGAAAACGAGGCGCTAGTTGTAGTTTTGCCCACACCGCCTTTACCTGAGGTTATTACAACGACTTTAGTCACGTTTAGTGTCTCCTTTTAACCAGTTAAACCGTGTCAATTTTTAATTTGTCATTATGCAAATAAATTTGCACCATGTTTGTTGATGATGGTGATTTAATATTTTCATGCGCTAAGTACTGCCCTGCAATAGAGACTAATTCGGCATCTAGTGTACTGCAAAAAATACGCGCGTCTTGTTTGCCACTGGCACCGGCTAATGCACGACCGCGGAGCGGCCCATAAATATGAATATTACCATCAGCAAGACATTCACCTCCGGCATTGACTGCGGCTAATACAACAAGATCACCACCTTTCGCATAGACTTGTGTGCCAGCACGTATAGGTTTGGTAATAATTTTGGAATTGGTGACCAGGTTAGCCTGTTTTGTTTTTGTTGGTGCCGTGCTATTTTTTTGCTTAGTGGCTAATGAAGGTTGCTGTTCTTCTTTGGCTTTTTTGGGTGGGTTGATGATTGCTAAACCGTGATCAGTCGCGATTGCTGTTTGTTTGCTGGGTAAGCCACGAACGCCGATAGGAATAATTTGCTGGTCTCGAAGCACTTTACACAAGCCTTCTATGTCCAGGTTGCTATAACTTTCGCCCCAATCTTTAACGTCGATAATTAACGGTGTATTTTTAAAGTAATTAGGTGCAGCAATTGTTGTTTGCTTGAGTTCTTTAGCGATGATTTGAGGGTCGAAGTGATTTAGCTTTAAAACCGTCATAGGGAAAAAATCGGCTTTAAGCTGAAAGCAAGCTCCATCTTGTTTCAAAATTTTGCTCATGGGTTAAATCGTTATCCATATGATCCATTAATGTGCCATGAGAATAGCATGAGTCACATGAAAAGACTACAATAAAAAGTCTTGAATGATCGGGGAGCTAGCAATGCAAGATGATGTGCAACAAGAAGAACGTAAGCCGGATGGTGACTTAGCAATTCGAACACTGGCCATGCCAGCAAATACAAATTTTAATGGTGATATATTTGGTGGTTGGGTCGTGTCTAATATGGATTTAGCCGGTGCAGTTGAAGTTCGAAAATATACATCGCAGCGAATTACAACGGTAGCGATTGACTCGATGCAGTTTATTGCTCCTGTAAAAGTAGGGGATACGATTTGTTGTTATGGAAAACTGTTGAAGATTGGTCGAACCTCAATAGCTATTCATATAGAAACCTGGGCGCTTGGTTATCATGAGGCTGGTCGGCGCATTGTTACTGAGGGTCTTTTTACTTATGTTGCGATAGATGATGAAGGTCACCCTGCTCCTGTAGAACGATTGGCTGTCGAGCGATTGGGTTGACCTCGATCGGGTTGACCTCGATCGGTTGAGGCGTTACCATCTACCTCATTGAGAACAAAAAGAGAACCTAATGATGTTAACGCTCAGCCAACGTAAGACGCTAGACTTTATTGAATTCTATATTACTAATAACGATTATTCTCCCACCGTGGCGGAAATAGCGCTTGGGATTGGGATAACCTCGCGTGGTGTGGTGCATCGTTATCTTCGTGCGTTAGAAAAAGCAGGCAAGATTGAGCTGTTGCCAAAGCGGCATCGTAATATTCGTATTATTTCTGAAAACGAGGCAGCAAAAGAATTGCCATTGATGGGCTCGATTGCTGCGGGTCGGCCGATTGAGGCGATAGGGGAGCAAGAGAGCATTTCAGTTGCCGATGTCTTTTTAGGTGAAAACCGCTATGCCTTAAGAGTTAAGGGGGACTCGATGATTGAAGAGGGTATCTTTGATGGTGACATTATCGTTTGTGAGAGTTCTGATACCGCTGAAAATGGTCAAATTGTAGTTGCCTTGGTGGATCAGCAAGAGGCTACTTTAAAGCGCCTACAGCGCAATTCAGACCAAAAGACGATTTCTTTGCTGCCAGCTAACCAGCGTTTGGAGCCGATGGTTTATTCTGCTGATCGCGTACAAGTTCAGGGCATTTATATTGGGTTGATCCGCTATACCTAATCATTTTGAGTTGGTATAGATTTAGCCCAGAAGCACCCACCAAAAAGAGGCGCAGTGTATACATAATACATGAGCACTTTGAATACAGTTTTCGTCCAAGATTGACCAAAAGTGAGAGTTACTATCTATTGGCACTATATATAAGCACAATATATTGACGTTTTATACTAGTCCATGACACAATTGCGCCTTTGCTGGGGTAATCCAAGCATTGTTTGTGCTTGCGCATTATTTGTTCAGTTGTGAAGGAAGCGGTAATAATGATATCAATACAGAAAGTGGCTTCTAGAAAGCAAAGGAAAGACTTTCTTAATCTCACAGATCAGGTTTATGCCAACTACCCTCTGTACGTTCCTGTGCTGAAAGTTGATCTCCGTGGTTTTATGAAAACAAAGCATCCGTTTTATCGCCATGGTGATGCACAGTTTTATATTGCTTATAAGGATAACGTTCCTGCAGGAAGAATTTGTGCGTACATTAATAATCAGTATAACGATTATCATAAAGAGCCCGTTGGTTTTTTTGGTTCATTTGAATGTATCAATGATCAGGAAGTGGCGGATCAGTTATTTCATACCGCGAAACAGTGGTTGCTTGAACGAGGATTAACGAGCATTCGAGGCCCGGTTGACTATTATTCTAATGAGCCACAGGGTGCTTTGATTGAAGGTTTTGATTCCCTACCTCCCGTGCCTCTGGCTTATCACCCAAATTATTATCAGGACTTATTAGCTAACCATGGCTTTAAGAAACAGGCAGATCTATATGCTTATGAAGTGGATGATATGGGCAATACATTGCCATTTCATCGAGGTAAAATGTTGCTGGATCGTGTGACAGAGCGCAAAGGTATTACGTTTCGTCAACTAAACTTTAAAGATATCGATGAAGAAGTTAAAAAGGTTGTGGTGCTTTTTAATGATTTTGAAAAGGTAAACGGCCAAAATTTCGCGCCTATTACTGAGGAAGAGGCGAGGCACTTTACTAAAATGATGAAGCCTATTATCGACCCTAATATGTGTCTTTTTGCCGAAGTTGGTGGGAAGCCCATTGCCTTTGTGTGCGCTATCCCTGATGTGAATGAACTGTTGGTGAAGGTCAAAAAAGGTAATTTGTTTCCAACTGGAATTTTTAAACTACTTACATTAAAGAAAAAAAATTATCGCCGAGTGCGCATTATGTTGTTGGGGATGTATGAAGAATACCAAAAAATTGGTTTGGGCCCTGCGATGTGTTATAAAGTGCTCGGTTATGCAAAAGAAAAAGGATTCACTGCTGTTGATATGTCAATGGTTCATGAAGATAACACCTTTATGTGTAATTTGGGTCGGCGTTTAGGCGGGCAGGTCTATAAAACCTATCGTGTATATGAAAAAGAGATTGCGTAGATAACTATGGAAAATACAAAGATGAAAATAGAGGCAGAACCTGTCGTAGAATTAGAAAATGAAACAAAGTTAGATGCGAATGTCACTGAGATGGATGACAGTTTGCGGAAACTAACAATGAACTCTTTTTACAGAGGCAATAAACCTGATTTAGAAGAAGTTTATCGGTTTAGCCGATTTCTCAAATA
>JAJFJO010000106.1 GCA_021774015.1 Gammaproteobacteria bacterium | reverse complement strand
TTTAGCTTACTTCTTTATGATACGATCAGATATTTTGCAGCAAAAGACGAGCGTTATGGGAATACATTTGGTGATCTTTTGGCGGGCACCTCAACAAGTCAAGTAATTTTAACATCGTCACTGAGTGATACTTTTTCTTGGGGTTTAATTTGGTTTCTGCTTCCATCAATTTTGGGTGCTTTAAATGTATCAGAGTTTTTTAGAGATAAATTAAATAAGCTGTTTGTCTCTTGTTCGGGATCTGCTTTTTTGCAACAAACAGAAGCAGCTCAATATATCGATGGTGTTGATATAAGTACGTTGCAACGTTTAGGATTGAGTGACGCACAAAAGAGAAAGTTATTAATAAGAAAAAGAAAAGAATATGAGTCTTTAACGGGGAGTGTTGAGTCCAGCAATTGGTTGGCATCATTTATCCCTCGTTATTTGTTATATCGAATTGGATATGCTGAGAGAAAAGAGTTTTCATTTTTAACTATTTCATTATTAATGCTATATGCAAAAATAAGATATTGGCTCGCTCTAGGTAGATCTACATATGCAAATATACATTTTTTAATCCAGCAGGATGCTTGTGAAAAGAGTCATAAGCTATTTGTCTATATGCAAGAGATGGCTGCGTATCAATGTGTCGTATGTGATTGGGATAATGTGGGGTATTTGGACAGATTTTCTGCTCAATCTTGTGTGGATGGTTTTTTGAAAACACCTCGAACTCCACGTGATATTGCGAAAGCACTTACAGGAAAAATTAAAAAAAAGAAAAGTGTTATAAAATATTTTGGATTCTCGCATTTAGATTTAAGTCATCAAGAATGGCCGATGTGGACAGCTGATGAGTTTAGAAGTGTTCTAGATGCGATATATAATGTGACAAAGGGGACTGAAAAAAAATCGAAAACGTTTCATTCATTTGAATCTGTTTTTGTGATTCAACACAAGAAGACATTATCCGAAGCTCATGCAACACATTTGTCTGATTTTTTAGGAAAAGTTAACTTAACTCGCTTTGTATTTGGTAATCAATATTTGGGATCAGTCAATACAGCTCGATTAATGGCCAGTGTGTCAAATCCCAATCTTGTGGAGTTTAATGTGTCTGCTATAAAGCCAGGTGCGGCTGGTGTTGATGGACTAATTCAACAATTAAATCAATCAGTAAAGTTACAAAGTTTTGTATTAAATAAAGTTCGCTTAACTGCTGATCAAATTAAAAATATTGCAAGTGAATTGCCTGCTGAGTTAGAAATTTTTGGTGCAGAATCTGTGAATATGGGTGAGCAGGGACTGTTTTTTCTGGCTGATGAATTTGATGCTAAGAACTCTAGCGTGACGACGTTACTATTAGGGGGGAATGAATTTCGCTGTGCTAATATGACGCGTTTTGGAAGATGGCTTCAATCTTCAGAAGTCACTCGATTTAGTGCGGAAAATAGCCAATGGTTTGATTCAAGCATGAATACCTTTTCACCATACCTGGAAGGGTCTGCAGTCTGTTTTTTTGATGTGTCGAATAATCAGCTTACTGCTATTTCAATGGAGCCTTTTTCAAGAAAATTGAATAAAACACTGATAACCGATTTCTCTGTAGCTTTTAATCTAATTGGAGATGTGGGGTTTTCATGTCTGGGTCAAGGCATGGTTGGCTCTTCCGTTAAAAGAATTAATGTATATTCCTGTGGTATTGGAAACTTTGGTGTTCGATACTTTAGTGAATATTTGCCGCAAATGCCACTGGAAGCTCTGTTTTTAGGAGGGAATGGTATTGGTATAAATTTGGTCGATTTGGTCAAAGGGGTCATAATGTCTAATATCAATACATTGGATCTTTCAGATCAACCTTTTCTGTATCTGAATGAGTTAAGACACTTGATTTCTAACCCTGAAAGCGCCTTATTAAATTTACGCTTGGCTAATGTTTCTGCTAGTGAAAGTAATGCTATTGCTTTGCTAGAAGCTTTGGCTAATCATCCTGGTCGATTGGAGGCGCTTGATTTCTCTCGGCAAAAACTTACTAAAACTCCATGTGATATGCTTGCTAAATTATTGCCTAAGTCTTCACTAGTAACGTTAAAATTAAATGATATTAATACTGACTTAGAGTGTGGAAAGGCAATGATAAGCAACATTGCTAAGAGTAAGGTAAAGCATTTTGAATTTAGCAACAATAGTGCTTCGAAAGTAAGTTTTGAGTTGGCTCAAAGATTGATTACTTTTCCTTATCCGCAGCAAACACAATATAACTCAACGCTCAAAAACCCCAAGCTCCCGGTTGATTTGTCCAGGACGATAAATCAATCGGCTATAGCAGCCACGCATTTAAATTTCATATCACTTGAGAATTCTGGTGTTGATGCCGCTGGTGCACGTGCACTGTGCCGTGTGCAAGTAGCCGCCGGCCTTTCACCACAGCAGGTGCGTATGGGACATAATTCAATTCACCCTGGTGTTGTTGATGTATTGAGCTGCCAAATATCTGCAGGAGGTCGGCTTGCTACACCTAACGCCCATTTTGTTTTGGCGGTTATGCTAATGCTGTATGGTGTATACCAACTTTATTATACATTGATTAGTAGGCCAAAAATAAAGCCAAATCAAACAGGGAATTCTGTTGGACTATTTAATGTTGTTTTAAAAAATAATTCAAAATCACAATTAGATTTCCTGCCACCATTGGCTAAATATGCTGATGTGAAGATGAAATCTACAATTTATTGAAAATGAGTTGTTAAGGAGTTAACTACAATGAACAAAATCCCTTTAGTGCCATTTACTGGTGTAGGAAGAGGTATTTCTTATTCCTCATTAGATCACATAGGAGAAATTTTGCCTTATCGATCGATGGGGCAAGCGAATGTTAAAGTATACATTAATATTGCGACAGGTAATCTGGTGATTTTTAATCACTTAGCAACAGCAGATGAGCTGGGTGGGCCTATTGAGCTTGGTTTTGTTCATAATAGTCTTGGGGCTGGAAGTCGATGGCGTTTTTATTTACCTAGTCTCAAAGACTATAAACATGGACGTTCTATTGTCATGACAGAGCGTGATGGGCATGAAACAACTTATTTTTGGTCGGATTCTTTTAACTGTTATCTCCCGCCTGCTAGTAATAATAATCAATATAGGTTAACTCGTGAACGAATTGAAGAACAATGGATGTGGGTTAAATATGATCCTTCAAATGGAGGTAAAGAATATTACTCTGGAACGACGCTGCTATTATCTTCTCGTGTTGATGCAGCGGGTAATAAAACAACATTTAGCTATGATAGTGGTAAATTCCTGACAAGTGTCCTAGCACCAAGAGGGAATCGATATAACATCATTTATAAAAATAATAAAATTAAGATTATGATGGAGGCTAATGGACAAAGTACATTGTTGCAAACAAATGTAGTGAATTTTCAAGGACAAATACATCAAACTATAATTGGTGATTATGCAATTTCTTATACTTACAATTCATTCGCACAACTTACTTCAATAGAGCAAACCGATGGAACAACTGCATTTTTTGGTTATCAAGTGAGTTCCGATAGACTTAAAACAGCTCTTTTTGGTGGCCGTCCACTTGCGTTATTGGATTCAGCAAGTGCCGGTGCCGGTGCCGGTGCTGGTGCTGGTGCTGGTGCTGGTGCTGGTGCTGGTGCTTCTGAGATAGATTATTCAGATCCATTCACCATTCGATTTTTTTACGAGAACAAAAAAACCATCATGACTTATGAGGCGACTAAAACAACTGTTGAATTTGATGATGCTCTTCGTATAACAGAGGTGATGCGTCCTGCATCTCCCGCACATGGGATAGCGCAAAGAACGGATACAACGCATTACACTTATTTTCCAGATAGTGGGCAATTGGATACAATAGTATACCCAGGTGGTGGGAAAGTCAGTTATACTTATACGGGTGTTTGGGGTGGCCTAGAATCGCGTACTGGGCCTGAGCAGCAACAAGCTCTCTTTCTTTATGATGATGAGACAGGTGCTCGCATTCAACAGTCTGTTGTTTTAGTGTATCCTTCTGAGTTTAAGTTTATCGAGCTTAAAACACGTTATGTTTATGACAAAAATTTTAAAAATAAACCAGGCTATGGTGTTCTACGTTTCGAAATAAGTCCAGCAGGGCG
>JAJFJO010000105.1 GCA_021774015.1 Gammaproteobacteria bacterium | reverse complement strand
ATCATGATTGCCGGTGGTATTGGCACCATGCGTGAATCTCATATTAAAAAAAATACTATTCCTGTCGGGGCAAAGCTGATTGTGCTGGGTGGCCCTAGTATGATGATCGGTTTGGGTGGCGGTTCTGCGTCCTCATTATCTAGTGGTGAAAGTTCGGAACAATTGGATTTTGCATCGGTGCAGCGCGCGAATCCAGAAATGCAGCGTCGTGCACAAGAAGTGATTAGTACCTGTTGGATGATGGGTGATGACAACCCAATTATTAGTATACATGATGTCGGCGCGGGTGGTTTATCGAATGCGTTGCCAGAGTTGGTGGCTGATTCGGACCGCGGTGCGTTTATTGATTTTCGTGCGATTCCTAATTCAGAACCCGGCATGCCGCCATTAGCGTTGTGGTGCAATGAATCGCAAGAACGTTTTGTGTTGGCGATACACGACAAAGATGTCGCTGCATTTGATGCAATTGCACAGCGTGAGCGGTGTCCTTATGCGGTGGTGGGTGAAGCAACTGAAGAAAAGCATTTTACAATCCATGATAAACAATTCAATAATGATCCCGTTGATATGCCTTTGTCAGTATTGTTTGAAGATATGCCTAACAAAAAGATTGGAGCAGATCATAAGATACAAGCCATGTCACCGATACAAACTCATACCATAGATTTAGCGGATGCGATTAAACGCGTATTGCAATTTCCTTGCGTTGCGAGCAAGCAATTTTTAATTACGATTGGTGATCGCAGTGTCGGTGGTTTGGTGGCGCGAGATCAAATGGTGGGACCGTGGCAAGTGCCGGTTGCGGATGTGGGTGTGACAGCATCAAGTTTTGAAGCTTACGAAGGCGAAGCGCTTGCAATGGGTGAGCGTGCACCGATTGCATTAATCAATCATGCGGCAAGTGCACGCATGGCAGTGGGTGAAGCAATTACAAATATTGCTGCAGCACCGATTGCTGATATTAGTGATTTAGTGTTGTCCGCTAACTGGATGGCAGCGCCAGATCAAGAAGGAGAGGGTGCAGGGCTGTATGAGGCAGTAAAAGCCGTCGGTATGGAATTGTGTCCAGCATTAGGTATTAGCATTCCTGTCGGCAAAGACTCATTATCGATGCGTGCGGTATGGCAGGAAGATGGTGACACTCATAGTATGACAGCGCCTTTATCTTTAGTTATTTCTGCAACAGCTCGAGTGACCGATGTTCGCAAGGTGTTAACGCCGCAGTTGCAAACCGATCAAGGCGAGGCGCTGCTGCTATTAATTGACTTGGGGCAGGGTGCCAATAGTTTGGGAGCAACAGTGCTTGCACAAACGTATCAGCTTATAGGTCAACAGTCAGCTGATGTAAAGACACCTGAATTATTAAAGCAGTTTTTTTGGGCTATACAAAAATTGAATCAAGACAACTTGTTGCTAGCTTACCATGATCGTTCTGATGGCGGTTTATTAGCAACTGTTGCGGAGATGGCTTTTGCGGGTCATGTGGGCGTGGATATCAATGTGAGCGCGCTGGGTGATGATGCAATACGGGCATTGTTTACTGAAGAATTGGGCGGTGTGATTCAAATACAAAAAAACAATGTAGATAAAGTTCAGAGTATTTTAAGGACACTTGAATTATCAGATTGCTCTCATATTATTGGAAATTTAAATACAAAAGACATATTAACTATCACACATAATGATCACATTATATTTAAAGAGTCGCGGATTAATTTGCAGCGTTTGTGGGCGGAAACCAGTTATCGACTGCAGTCTTTAAGGGATAAACCTGAATGTGCACAGCAAGAATACGATGCAGTATTAGAGAAAAACAACCCGGGTTTAACGTCGCAGTTAACATTTGATGTCAACGAGGATATTACTGCGCCCTATATTAATGTGAATACACAACCTAAGGTCGCTATTTTAAGAGAGCAAGGCGTTAATGGGCATACAGAAATGGCTGCTGCATTTCATTATGCGGGTTTTGAGGCTGTTGATGTTCATATGAGTGATTTAATTGCTGGGCATAGAGGCTTATCTGAATTTAAAGGCCTGGCAGCTTGTGGTGGCTTTTCCTATGGTGATGTTTTAGGTGCAGGTAGTGGTTGGGCGCAATCGATTTTGATGCATCATACCGTCTCTGATGAATTCGCACGATTTTTTAAGCAAACCGATACATTTTCTTTAGGTGTGTGTAATGGCTGTCAGATGCTATCGCAATTAAAATCTATTATTCCAGGCGCGCAACATTGGCCGAGCTTCGAACGCAACCGATCCGAACAGTTTGAAGCACGTGTGTGTATGGTAAAAGTGCCACTGTCACCCTCGATTTTATTTGCCGGTATGCAAGATAGCGCTCTTCCCGTTGTTGTTGCTCATGGTGAAGGCCAAGCGGTGTTTGCAAATGAAACTGACTTGAAAATTCTTCAGCAGCAACAGCAGGTTGCATTGGCTTATACGGATAATTATTTAAATATCACCGAAGATTATCCAAGTAACCCTAATGGCAGCGTGGATGGCATTACGGGAGTGACGTCGGAAGATGGTCGTGTAACCCTATTAATGCCGCATCCAGAGCGCGTGTTTCGTCGTGTACAAAACTCTTGGCAAGCAAAAGAATGGGAGGAGTACGGCCCTTGGATGCGATTGTTTAGAAATGCGCGTGTATGGGTGGGGTAAATTTTTTTTAGCATACTAATAGTTTTTATAGTTA
>JAJFJO010000104.1 GCA_021774015.1 Gammaproteobacteria bacterium | reverse complement strand
AGGTTATGAATTGGCCAGAGGAAAGGACTATAGTGAAGAGACTGCCTCATCGATCGACAGAGACATAAGACGTTTACTGGATGAATCACATAGCGAAGTGCGAAAGTTGTTGAGCGATAAACGAGAGAAACTGGACAGTCTGGCTCAAGCACTTCTTGAGGAAGAAACTATCGGCAAAGAGCAGTTAATTAAAATTCTCGGAACAGATCCCGGACTAGCGGTTTTACAAAAGATAAAGGGAGCAAAATCGTAAAGATATGAGCACAAGCAAAAAAAGATGGCTCGTTCTATCAGCCGTAGTAATTATTGTTTCGGCTGCAGGATATGCTGTGTGGTGGTTTAATTTCCGTATCCCTCCTCTTGAGGGTTTTGCTCTGGGTAACGGGCGCCTTGAAGCAACGGAGGTTGACATAGCCACTAAATTTCCCGGACGCGTAAAAAAAATCTTATTTGACGAGGGCGACACAGTCGAATCGGGTCAGATTGTCGCACAGATGGATACGTCTTCTCTGGAAGCCCAGCTGGCAGAAGCTCAAGCAAGTGTAGTTAGTGCAGAAAAGCAACGCAACAATGCAATGGCTATAGTCGCACAACGAGAAAGCGAGTGTGATCTAGCGAGAAAAAATTTATCAAGGGCTAAAAAGCTCTATGAAAAAGGAATTATCTCTTCACAAAAACTCGATCAGGAAATAGCGGCTTATGATGTATCTAAATCAAGGTGTGATGCGGCCAGGGCTAATGTAGCAAATGCTGAAGCTTCAATAGAAGCGGCAATAGCTCAGACCGAGCGAATAAAGAGCGACATTAACGACAGTGTCCTGAAATCTCCGATTAGCGGCCGTGTCCAGTATAGGCTTGCAGAGCCAGGAGAGGTTTTAGCTTCTGGTGGCAAGCTTCTTACTATTATAGATCTAACGGATGTTTACATGACTGTGTTTCTATCCTCAAAGGATGCCGGCAGGTTAGCGATGGGAGCACAAGCACGTATCATTTTTGATGCGGCACCTGAGTATGCAATACCAGCCAGGGTATTTTTTATATCATCTAAAGCCCAATTTACACCGAAAGAAGTTGAAACTATTAATGAACGGCAGAAACTAGTCTTTAGGGTTAAGGTTCGAGTTGCTCCGGATATTTTAAAAGAATATGAACCTTGGGTAAAAATTGGAGTCCCGGGTGTAGCTTATATCCGTCTTGATTCCGATCTGCCTTGGCCTGAATCTCTTAACAATTTCCCAGAGCTGCCCAATGAGCTATCCAACTAACAGGCCCGAATTTGTTGCCAACCTAATCAATGTCAGTCAAATCTACGGCAAAACCAGAGCTCTTGATAATGTAACCTTAGATATACCCTCGGGCTGTATGGCTGGGCTTATAGGTCCTGACGGAGTCGGCAAGTCTACAATGCTGGCCTTAATATCCGGGGTTCGCAAGATGCAAAAGGGTAGAATTGAGGTAATGGGGGTCGATATGTCCATAGCCTCTAACCGAAGCTCTATTTGT
Source organism: Gammaproteobacteria bacterium (assembly GCA_021774015.1). Taxonomy (GTDB): domain Bacteria; phylum Pseudomonadota; class Gammaproteobacteria; order Coxiellales; family Coxiellaceae; genus JAJFJO01. The sequence goes on along the minus strand of JAJFJO010000104.1, from coordinate 3,031 downwards.
CCCCGTATAGCTTATATGCCTCAAGGGTTGGGAAAGAACTTGTACCCGACACTTTCAGTATTTGAGAATGTGGATTTTTTCGGTCGTTTGTTCGGACAGTCCAGAAAAGAGCGGGAATGGAGAATTGAAGAACTCCTCACTAGCACAGGGCTTGCGCCGTTTTCTGATCGTCCGGCAGGAAAACTCTCAGGCGGCATGAAGCAAAAACTCGGCCTTTGCTGTGCCCTCATTCATGATCCCGAGCTTCTCATACTTGATGAGCCTACTACTGGTGTCGACCCGCTTTCCCGCCGTCAGTTTTGGGAGCTAGTAGACCGAATCCGCTCCCGCAGAGAGGGTATGAGTGTTTTAATCGCAACTGCATATATGGAAGAGGCAGAGGGTTTTGATTGGCTGGTTGTAATGAATGATGGCCGAGTTTTAGCAACTGGAAGTCCCCAAGATATCAAATCACAAAAAGGCGTGGATAGTATTGAAGAAGCATTTATTAATCTCTTGCCTGAGAAGAAGCGGCTTAGTTACCATAGATTAACTATACCGGCCCGCAAGTCCCAGGACGGCAATACGGCCATTGAGGCTAACGGACTTACTAAACGCTTCGGGGATTTTATCGCTGTTGATAATGTGAGCTTCAAAATTGAACAAGGTGAGATATTCGGTTTTCTCGGTTCAAACGGCTGTGGAAAAACAACTACAATGAAGATGCTTACAGGGCTACTTCCGGCTTCTGAGGGAGAGGCGTCGCTATTCGGGAAAAAAGTCGACACTAAGGATATTGAGACCAGAAAGCGTGTCGGCTATATGTCTCAATCTTTCTCGCTTTATAATGAGCTTACAGTTAAACAGAATTTGGACCTGCACGCCCATCTTTTCCATCTGCCGAGTAATCATATTCCAACGAGGGTATCCGAGATGATACATCGGTTCGGTTTGGAAGGAATGGAAGATGAGCTCCCTGGAAAGCTACCGCTTGGAATTCGTCAGCGGCTTTCCCTCGCGGTAGCTGTAATCCATGGACCTGAGATGCTGATTCTTGATGAACCTACTTCGGGAGTTGACCCGATCGCCAGGGACAGTTTCTGGGAGCTTTTAATTGAGCTTTCAAGAGGTGAGGGGGTAACGATATTTATCTCGACGCATTTTATGAACGAAGGGGAGCGCTGTGACCGCATTTCACTCATGCACGCCGGCAGGGTGCTTGCCGAGGGAAATCCGGCAGAGCTTATTGAGAAAAGAAACTCCCGAAATCTGGAGGATGCCTTTATCTCCTATCTTGAAGAAGCGGGAGATGAAATTACAGAAGCTTTGGAGACTAAAATTTTAAAACAAGAGAATACTCCTGTAAATAGTGTGTCTGAAAGCTGGTACGGTGATTTTGGATTCAATTTCCGCCGTATGTGGGCGTATTCACGTCGTGAAACAATCGAAATCAAACGTGACCAGATCCGACTTGCATTTGCTCTTCTTGGACCAATCTTATTAATGATAGTATTCGGATACGGAATAACTTTTGATGTGGAAAATCTTCCTTACGCAGTGCTTGACCGTGATCAGACGCCTGAGAGCCGGAACTATCTTGAGAACTTTTCCGGTTCACGTTACTTCGAGGAAAAACCGCCGCTTTACAGTTATGAAGAGTTAGAGCAGAGGATCAAGAGCGGGGAGTTAAGACTCGCCGTGGAAATGCCTCCAAATTTTGGAAGAGACTTAAAGAGCGGGGCTGAAGCTAAAATTGGTGTTTGGCTAGACGGTGCGATGCCCTTTAGGGCAGAAACTAGCCGGGGATATGTAGAGGGTATTCATCAAAGATATTTGGAAGAGCTATCTCAGCGGAATTTTGGTGAGGTATCTACCATGCTGCCCGCGAATATCGAGACCCGCTTCCGCTACAATCAGGATTTTAAGAGTGTATTTGCAATGGTGCCGGGAACAATTATGATACTTCTTGTATTCATCCCGGCTATGATGACCTCTCTCGGAGTAGTTCGGGAAAAAGAGCTCGGTTCGATCACAAATTTTTATGCCACACCAGTAACAAAGCTAGAGTTTTTGCTGGGCAAGCAAGCTCCATATGCAGTGCTTGCAATGGTCAACTTTGCCACGCTAGTGCTTTTAGCAATTTTTCTGTTTAAGGTTCCAGTCAAGGGAAGCTTTGCCGCACTTGCGTTTGGCGCTCTATTTTATGTAGTGGCTACTACAGGGTTTGGCATAATGTTCTCAACTTTCGTAAAGACCCAGATAGCCGCGATATTCGCAACAGCAATTATTACCGTTACTCCTGCTATTAACTTCTCAGGCTACTTGAGCCCGGTTTCGTCCTTATCAGGTGAAGCAAAGGCAATAGGACTCATATTTCCTTATGGTTATTTTCAGCAGATCAGCATGGGAACTTTCACCAAAGCGCTCGGCTTTAGTGATCTGATTACGAACTATTTTGCTCTGTTTGCAATAATAATCGCTTACCTGATACTTAGCTTATTATTGTTAAAAGCTCAGGAGAGCTAAAAATGAAGAAGCTAATTGACAACATCTACAGACTAGGAATAAAGGAGTTATTCAGCTTACGTTATGATCTTTTTCTAGTTTTCTTAATCATCTATTTTTTCACTTTCGGAGTGTATGAAGGTGCCCAGAGTGGCAGTACCGATGTTGAGAATGCTTCAATCGCTATAGTTGATGAGGATAGGTCTACTCTCTCAAACAGAATTCATGACGCAATACTCGAACCATATTTCAAAGCCCCCGATCTGCTTTCGGTGAATGAGATTGATCAGGCTATGGATAAAGGGCTATACAGTTTTGTTATTGACATACCGCCTGATTTCCAAAAGGTTGTACTTGCCGGTCACCGCCCCGAAATACAGGTAAATGTAGACGCTACTGCTATGAGCATAGCCGGCAGAGGCGCAGGTTATATTCAGAATATTATATCTGAGGAGCTCGTAGAGTTTCTACAACGAGGTGATCAAGTAGAAGCGGCAAGCATTGTCATAAGATCAAGATTCAATCCCAACCTTGAAGCCGCCTGGTT
>JAJFJO010000103.1 GCA_021774015.1 Gammaproteobacteria bacterium | reverse complement strand
TTAATAATGACGCAATAATCTGCCCACCATCTTGCGCACCAAAATGCCCGGTTACACTTCGTTTAAATTTTTCGATCAATACAGGAATGCCCTCATCTCTACGGCGACGATGACCGATAGGGTATTCTACAACCACATCGTCCGTAGAACTCCCGTCTTTAAAAAATACCTGCATCGCATTGCCAATAGAACGTTTATCAGGATCATAATAATCTTTTGTGAACTCTGGGTGTTCAACCACTTCCATTTTTTCACGCAGTATATCAATGCGCGGATCATTCGCCACATCATCTTCATAATGTGATGCCGTTAACTCACCAAAAATTAAGCCAACTGCTGCCATATACTGAAGACAATGATCGCGATCAGCGGGGTTATGTAGCGGGCCTGATTTATTAATAATCCTAACCGCTGGTTCTTGCGTGCGAATGACAATTTTATCAATGTCATCTAAACGTTGCGCAACTTGATCATGCAAGGTGATCGCGCACTCTACAGCCGTTTGCGCATGAAATTCTGCCGGGAATGAAATTTTAAATAAAATATTTTCCATTACATACGAACCATAAGGACGCTGAAATTGAAATGGTTTGCCCTTGAAATACACATCATACACTCCCCATTTAGGCGCGCTTAACACGCTGGGGTAACCCATTTCACCTTGCAAGCTCATTAATGCTAAACGCACACCGCGACTAGTGGCATCACCTGCGGCCCAAGACTTACGTGAGCCTGTGTTAGGCGAGTGTCGATAGGTTCTTAAACTCTGACCATCCACCCAGGCGAGTGATAGAGCATTACACATCTGCTCATAGTTACCACCTAGCATGTGAGTAACCACTGCCGTCGTAGCGACTTTCACCAACACCACATGGTCCAAACCAATTTGATTAAAACTATTTTCTAGTGCAAGGCAACCTTGGATTTCATGCGCTTTAATCATTGCAGTTAATACATCTTTCACAGTGACTGTTTTTATTTTAGATCGCGTTAGATAATCCGCTGTTGCTAAAATACCCCCTAAGTTATCGGACGGATGCCCCCATTCAGCAGCCAACCACGTGTCGTTATAATCCAACCACCGAATCATCGCACCGATATTAAAAGCTGCTTGCACAGGATCGAGCTCATAGTCAGTGCCTGGCACACGCACACTACCAAGCATGGATGCTCCGGGAACGACGGGGCCTAATAGTTTTGTGCATTGCGGGAAGGCGAGGGCTTGGAAACCGCACGCGAGTGTGTCTAGCAAATCATGATACGCGGTTTGATACGCTTCTTCGCTAATGATATTAACATTACACACATAATCACAGATATCCGTAATTTCTTTATCAAATTCGGGGCGTATATTTTGCATTTTTTTCTCCACTAATTGTGACTGCATTTTTTAATGCGGCAGCTGCTAGCATCCGTGCTGGCTTCTCGACACTGTTTCAACGCATCACGAACAGCCTCAAAGCGATACATCGCTTGCACATCAACACTACTATAATTTTTTCCTTTTGCTTTACATGTCCAGATCAACACAACCGGACCAGGGCCCATAATCAGTTTCGGTCGGGATAGAGCAGGAGATTTAGCATTAGCTTTCTTATGCTTAGCCGGCACAGGTTTCAGCTTATAAAACACCTCTTGATAACACCAACCCGGAGTAACACGACATGCTGTTGGGTTTTTACTCATTCGCTTACACTTAAAATAAGCCGCATTAATACCTTGTTGACGATTTTTATTTGGGGCAGCGCGATACTGAACTGTCGTTCCATCCAAAGCTTTACATAACCAAGGACCAGCGTAGATAGACACTGGCAACAACAAACAAACTAAAAAGAAAAAGACCTTACGCATAAAAAACTCCATATTCAAATTTAACGTTCGCTAATAGCAACAAATTCACGCTCTTCAGGGCCCGTATATTCTGACACAGGGCGAATCAATTTGTTATCCATGCGTTGCTCAATAATATGTGCAGCCCAACCACTGGTGCGCGAAAAAACAAATAAAGGCGTGAACATGTTTACTGGAATACCACAAAAGTGATAAACCGAAGCGCTATAAAAATCCAAATTAGGAAACATTTTTTTCTCATCCCACATGGTTTTTTCGATCTGTTCGGAAATCGAAAACAAAGTAGCATCTTCCGTTAATTCAGCCAATTTTGCAGACCACAACTTAATAATAGGGGAACGAGGGTCACCCGTTGTATAGACACGGTGACCAAACCCCATAATCAATTCTTTGTTTGCCAACATCATCTGCAAGCTTTTTTCAACATCATCCGCTGTCGTGAAACGTTGAATCAAACGTAATGCTTCTTCATTAGCTCCGCCATGCAGCGGGCCACGCAAGGTGCCAATTGCGCTACAAATAGCGGAGTAGAAATCAGATAGGGTGGCTGTCGTCACGCGTGCTGCAAAGGTAGAAGCATTGAACTCATGCTCTGCATATAGAATAAAAGAAGTGTCTAATGCTTCTTCTTGTATTTCTAAAGCCGGTTCTTGATGCAGCAACTCTAGAAAATAACCCGCTAGACTTGGCGTCTTTAACTCAGTATCAATGCGCTTGCCATTGGTTTGATAATGATACCAATACATTAAAATCGCAGGGAAAATCGCAATCAGACGGTCTGCTACTTCCTGCACCCCGTGTTGTTTTGTCTCTGGCTCGATAGTTCCTAGAAAAGAGCAGCCCGTACGTAGCACATCCATCGGGTGTGCTGAACTAGGAATCTGTTCAAGCACTGCTTTTAAGGCTTTAGGTAATGAACGCAAGCTAATAAGGTTTTTTTGATATTCTTCAAATTCGTGTTCATTGGGAAGGTGGCCGTAAATGAGCAGGTGGGCGACTTCTTCAAAGCAGGCATTTTCAGCAAGGTCTTTGATGTCATAACCACGGTAATGCAAGCCATGCCCATCTAGACCCACCATCGATATCGCTGATTTCCCTGCCACAACACCAGCCAATCCGCCTTGCTTCTTCGTACTCAAGTTCACGCTCCTTATGATTTAGTCTCTCGAGATTTAACCCCTCAAGCAACTAACTTAACATTTTTCTAATTTGAATTCAGTAGCTAAGGTTAACATCAGCATTTTCAATATAATTTCCTATAATTAAGGACAGAATTTAATTTTAAATATTATAAATACACAGTAAGAACTTGTTATGAAAAAGATATTGCTGACAATCATTGCCACCCTATTTGCGGCAGCGCTAACTCAAAGCTATGCGTATGGCAAATATCAGCGCAAACCCAACCTTAGCTTCCAACCTCAACAAACACCATGCTGGCTCTGCCAACGCTTTGTATTAGTGCGAGGTGTCTCGACCATCACCGGTAGCACCGTCGTATGTAATATCCCAAGCCGAGCTCAATTCGAACGCCAACACTGGGACTGCCGGCACCCCGTGCCACGTAACTTCACCAATTCGCTATAACACCAGATAATCCTAGGGTTTCCCACAAATGGGCCTTTTTTAGCAACCAAATCGTTAGCTAAGCAAGCTAACTGAAAATCATGTGCTAAGCTTATTAGTAATGCTCGTAAAACTAACGGAGAACTATCATGAAAACAGGGAAAGCCATCAGCATTCTCATCCTTAGCACCTTCTTAATTCCATGGTCATCTTTAAGCACTGCAGCTCAGAAGCAATCTTGGTCGCAGTTTATTAAAGGGGTTAAAGCCGAAGCCATCGCCCAAGGAATTCGTCCAGAGATCGTTCATAAAGCGCTTAAGGGGATCAGTGCGCCTAACCGCCGCGTACTAAATCTCGATCGCTCTCAACCCGAGAAGCGTTTAACTTTTTTGAAATATCGCAATACTCGAGCAGATGCCTTTCGTATTAAATTAGGTAAACGTGAGCTTAAGAAGTACCGGCCTCTGCTAGAGCAGGTTAGCCGGCAATACGGCGTTAGCCCATGCTTCATTGTTTCATTCTGGGGGCTAGAAACGAGCTATGGACGATTCATGGGAAGCTTTCCTGTCATTAAATCATTAACCACTTTAGCTTATGATAATCGACGCGCTACGTTTTTTCGAAAACAATTAATGTATGCATTACGGATCCTTAACGAGGGCCATGTTAGCTTAGCTAAATTTAAAGGCGAGTGGGCGGGTGCAAGCGGGCATCCACAATTTCTTCCATCAAGTTGGTTTAATTTTGCTGTCGATCACGATGGTGACGGTCGCAAAGATATTTGGAATAATCTCGGTGATGCATTCGCCTCTATTTCAAACTACCTAATTCAAAATGGTTGGAAGAGTGGTGAACCTTGGGCGATACCAGTACACACACCAGCGCACTTTAATAAAGAGATTATGACACGCAAAGTGACCAAGTCGACTAGTGAGTGGGCACGAATGGGTGTTACTCCTGCAACTGGGTATCATTTTCCTGGGAAAGACCTAAAAGCCTCTATCGTACGCCCTTATGGCGGACCAACCTATATGATTTTCAATAACTTTAACGTCATCATGAAGTGGAATCGTTCGATCTATTATGCTGGCACTGTAGGGTATATGGCTGAAAAAGTCTGTAAGCGCAAGCTGTGATCACTCCAAACACCACCCTTAGGTGGGGTTGTGAAAAAACATCATTTTCTCACAACCCCAGAAGGGCGAAGTCTTTGACTTTCTCCTAATTTATTAACTCTTAGGGTTTATCTTAAGATTTAATTAAATTCATTGCAGATGAAAAATAATTATAAAAAACAAGTTGGGTAAGTTAATTTTTCCTTAATGCCACCAAACTACCGACCGGTCTTTTTTACCTATAATGGTAGGGTTTGCTAGACTTTGTCCTCTAAACTCGGTATATTTTGTTGCGAAATTAAGGACGAATATAAACTCCTATAGGGTGGCAATATGCTCGGAGCCTTCAATGGAATGTCGCTTTTAATTTAAATTAAACACACATAAATCCCAAAAGGGTAGGTACGACAATTATGTCAAATGAAACCACTTTAGAACAAAGCCCATTACAACCACAAGAAGCGACACACCATATAATCACTACGCGCGATCGAATTATCGCAGCTGCGACACGTTTATTTATTGAGAAAGGCTACCACGGCACTTCGACTCAAGATATTGCAGAAGCGGTTAGCATTCGCAAATCCAGTTTATTCCATCACTTTAAAAATAAATTTGAAATTGCTAGCGCGACAATTTCTTCATTAACGAAGCAATGTATACATCGTGTGTTTACTCATGCGGGTGATCAAGGTATAGAGCAGAAAGAACACGCCAACCATACTTTAGAAAGCATCTGCCACTTTTTAGCTGAATCAGATGCTGCTCCTTTAGTTGGTTTTATTGGAACAGAATTATCGCCACAACAACCTGAAATACGTTTACCCATCGCAAATTATGTTAATGCATGGCTTGATGGTCTGACTAAAGTATTAGAACCACTACATGCCGACAAAGCAAAATCATTAGCAAAAGATTCATTAAACGTGATCCATGGTGCGATGGTGATGCAGCGGGTTAGTAAAGATAATGACTATCTAGAACGCTTAAAAGCGTCTCTCACCGAACTTTGGCGGGTTTAGTTAGCTTCACCACCCTCCGTAATGTTCTAATAAGCACATTTTCTATAGGTTAAATATCCCGACAATCTTGTTGGGTTTTAACCAACTTAGAAACATCAAAGCCTTTTTTATGGGCAATGGCAACCATTTTTTTATATGCCTTTGAGCCCATCGTTGGTTTCCGTGACAATACCCACAAAAATTTGCGATTTGGTGTGCCAACAAGTGCATATTGATAACCTGGAGACACGTCTAAAATCCAATAATTCCCGTAAAAAGGCCAGAAAAATTGAATGGCAAGTTTAGCATTTTGCCCATCTATAACAGGCCATGCCTTACCTTCAATACGACTGAGCTTAGGGGGCTTTCCTCGAATACAGCTATTCAAAACTCTAACTTTTTTACCATCAAGTTGGTATTGAGTTTTAGTACAACTACACCCTTTTTGAAAAACACTTGGAAAAGAAGAAATTTCGTACCAGACACCCATGTATCGACTAAGATCAACAGAGCCCACAGTCTGCGGAGGGTTTTTAACCGCACACCCACACAAAACAACTGCAAGCATGCACACCAATACTTTCAGATAAATCGCCATTATTCTTCACCGTTTGCTCTATACACTGGTGCATTCTAACTTGAAGTGCGACAGCATCAAGTGCTATAAGTATAAGTTCTTGATTCCAATACAAATAGGGAGCTGCCGCATGAATCATTATAATCAATTAACTATACAAGATCGATGT
>JAJFJO010000102.1 GCA_021774015.1 Gammaproteobacteria bacterium | reverse complement strand
CAACAATACGGCTATGTTATTCGATCTGATATTAAATCCTACTACGCTAGTATTCAACACAAGATATTATTAGAGCAACTCAAGACCACCTATGATGACCCCATCCTACTCTCGTATTGTGAAGCAATTATCACTGCGGGTGTAGAACAAGAGGGTGAGATTCTGCTACCCACTCAAGGGATCCCGCTGCGCAGTAGCTTATCGCCTTTTTTTGGAGCGCTGTATTTTAACCTAGAAAACGCAAATGAATCACGTTTGCCAGCGCAACATCTTGACTCATCTAGCTATCTCAAAAATCTGCTCATCACCAATAAGGGGACCACGCAATTTTTGAGTACGCTATCTAAATCAATCTGTTACACTGGACAAACGCGCTCAACTGCGTTTTCTAGGTTAAAGGCATTAGACGATGCGTTTGCAAAGTGCCCTGGTATTTTTTATCTGCGGTATATGGATGATCTACTGATTCTGATCCCTCATGAGCGGGCGTATCACCGAGCAAAGAAGCGGTTTTTTACTATATTGCGCCAATTAGGATTGCAGATAGCCCCGCACAAAACCCGTATGGGTCGAGTAGATAAAGGATTTCATTTTTTAGGCGTTCAATTTGAGGTGGCTTTAAGCCCCCAAAGCCAAACCCAAGTGAGGTGTGACGTTCACCCAAGAACGTGTCGCCGAGCCTTGGATCCCCTAGTTTGTTATCAAGCTAAGGCGATGCGACAAGATGCCGTCCATCCGGCGAAGATGCAGCGTCATTTGGCCCCAATTGTAATATGGCTTGTGACTTGGTGGCTCCCAGTCAGTCAAAGCAAGCAAACTTGTATCACTCATTGGGTTGATGAAACAAAAAAACACTGCCAGCCAGCGGTATGGGTTGGACGTGGGTTATTGACCTTGGGTGGATTTAGGCGAGACCTGTTCCCGCCTCATTGAGGTTGTTTTGATTGTAATGTCGGTATGTCGACGTGATGACAGCCGAAGACGAGATGGGGATGTATTATGCAATCACGATCTTTTGGGCTGTCGCGATTCTCAACGATGGAGCTCTTAGGCTACGCCTCCCTGTACGGGTTCGGTTGTGAATCGGTGAAACATTATAGAAGTACAAGAGAGAACGAGATAGATGATCCAGAAACACCCCACTTTCCCAATGATGGCAAATATGACTGGGTAAATGAGACTGAAGTCGCACAGTATTTAGATGATGAGGCAAGAAAAGGTTGGTATCGAGTCCAATATACCGAAGGTCCTAACGACTGCGCCTGGATGCAGCAAAAAGACCGTAACTATTTATCCCGTTTGGGTCGAGAACTGGCACCTGAACTAGCAAAACTTGAGGCAGATCGATCTCGATTGCAAGCAGAAGACATTCGATATTTAGAACAGCTCCAAACTTTATGTGAAAATCTGCCGGAACAATTGAAAGAGTATGAACTCGATAAGTTTGAAAACATTGAGCAACAGTTGCTACAAGCGCAACAGCGAGTGCCTGAAATTTTAGCAGTGCCTGGTGATCACTCCGCTGCTGCAGCAGTGCTTGACGCCATTGCAGCAGAGCAACCGACACCACCAACACGTCCGCCATTAGATCAGCTACCAAAAGCACAGGAGCGACCTGACCAAGATGCAGAACAATCAGCAGCGTCGCTATCCGACTCTTCTGACAGAGATGAACCAGCTGACAGTGCCAAGACGCTGACACAGGTGCTGGCTCAAACCCGAGCTGAATATGAAGCAGAAGTAAAAACACTTAGCGATAAACACCAACAACAATTAACAGCGTTAGCCGATGCAGCTAAGGCACAGGCCAAGCAACGCGATGCACAATTCGCAGCGTTGATGGCCGGTATGCAATCATCAGTACACTCTGAGGATTTGGGAGAACGGGATCAACCAGCATTAGATTCTGACAGGACTCATATCGCTCAACCTGCAGTACCGCCCGATCATTTAGATCGTATTGAGCAAGAAGCTTTAAAAGGCATTCAAGCACGCCAAGCCCAGCTGGATATCGCTCTAAAACAATTGCATACTCGGCAAGCAGAGTTAGAAAGCACAGTCGAGAGTAAAGAAACTAAACTGGGCACTGAGCAAGAATACAATCGTATAAAAGATAAAGAGCAGGGTTTGCTAGAACAACAGGTATTGCAACGCTCCAGCCAGTTGCGTTTATTATATAACGCACTGCAACAGCGGTTAGTGGCAACACTCTACCGCACGCTGCAATTAGGCCTAAGCAGGGTTGAAGGTGATATACCTGAAGGTCCCTCGGCTCCTGATGATACACCTTCCGGCACAACGCCATCCTCCTTATTATTGCAGGACCTGCCTGAGATTGGACCGGTGTTATGTGCCTGTGCTGATATTATCAATGAAGCCACCACCCAACACACACAAAATCCTAGTGCAACTGAGGCCCCGGCTGGCTCTGCAGTGCGTGCAGTCATCGAGACCGCACCTGACGTGGTAGCAGGAGCAGCAGCGCAATCATCTTCCGCTGCATTAGCAGCCCGTAACGTTGCTGCTGGCAAAGCGGAAGTGAGTGATGACACGAAGCTCACGGCTATTACTCACTGGTCGCAAGCCGAAACCGTAGCAGAGTTTCTAGCGCGCCGTATAACACAAGCCTTGCAACCACAGATTGAATCCACACACCCACCATTAAGCGCACCGATGCTAATTGCTTCAGGTCATAAAGCCGCTGATACCGTGTATTCTGTATTAGCAAAATTTGTAAACGGCCCCTGGCAATCTGATATACCCAAATGGCAACAGCTTGTTAATGCCGTTCTCACACTCAAAGATCGAGAACCGAATTTTCTCTATGCTCATGCACCACTGCAGCAAATGCAGCAAAAACCACAACGTAAAATAGGTCAATCAACTGCTGATAAGAGAATCGGTGTAGATAATTCTGCCGCTGCAGATGCCGCGGCTGGTGGTGCACGTGATGCTGCCGCAGTTGTTGGTGCTGTGAATACCGCAGAGAATGACACAGAAGATGAAGCATCATGCTTTAGTGATGAAGGTTTTTTAGGTTCCAGGGAAAGTGAAAACTTAGCCGAAGGTGGCGATGCTAGTGAAGAACCTGCAGTAAACGATGAAGCTGTCTATAAATACCAACCTCCCTCAACGCAACTGTTGGAATCAACACATTTTTTGAAATCAACACAAAATGCAAAAGACAATGCGCTACAAACGCAGTTGGCCATGCGACAGCATGCTCACCTAACGCTGGATTTTGATGCGCTGCAATTTACTGCCGGTAGGATAGAGCATGCCGAATTACAAAAAGAGTTAGGAATTCAAATCAACGCGATTAAAAAAATGGCAAAGGGGTTTAATGAGGATATTTTAGATACTGTTATATCACAGACGGCATTACTAGATACCCTAACGGATATGAGCCGAGTCTTGCATGCATTAAAAGAAGGAATACATCGTTCATCTGCCAATACGGCTTCTAAAAGATTGGCTAATGAAATCCATGACACAATTCAGCGGTCATGCCAAGATGCAGAAAGTATTTTAAATCCACCATTGGAACCGTTGCCGCCTAAAATAAAACGCTATTTACAATCTCACCGGTTGCGTTTAGAGCAACAATTATTGCGAGGAAATTCTTTATTGGCTTCTACTTTTAAAACAGTTCTTGCGTCGATTAAAAGAGAAGGGCTTGCGCACACCCCACCTAAAGGTGTTTTTATTTGCTATGCCTGGCCAGATCAA
>JAJFJO010000101.1 GCA_021774015.1 Gammaproteobacteria bacterium | reverse complement strand
CTGAAAAACTAGGCCCGCTGACTTATGGTGAAGAGCAAGGTGAAGTGTTCTTGGGTCGTTCGATGACGCAACGTCAAGATGTGTCAGACTCGACAAGCGCTATTATTGATGAGGAAGTTAGGCGCATTATCGATACCAGTTATGAAAAAGCTAAAGACATTCTTGAAACGAATAAAGATAAATTACATGTTATGGCTGAAGCGCTGATTAAATATGAAACCATTGGAGAAGAGCAGCTTGATGATATTATGAAGGGTAGGGAGCCTAGAGCGCCTGAAGGTTGGGATGATGATGACCAATCGACAAAAAAAACCTCTAATAATGCAAGTGGAGAAAACGCAACCAATGGTTCAGGCAATGATACGACTAAGCCTAAAGAAGATGTTCAGCCTCAAGTGTCGAGAACGAAATCTGATGATGGTAAAGAGGAATATCGCGGGAGTGAATAATGGTTGGGGTGGCTGATTTTTTTATGCATTGCTAGAAATGAATGCAAACGCTAAAAAGATCAGTTACCTTCCGACGTAGATTGAAAAAAAGCTGCAAGTGCTAAAAGTGTCATCTACCTTGCGGGCATAGGCCGGAAACGAGCGCCAGTGCCAGGAATGTTATTTCATCCCCGGGATCCATCATTGCTTCAAATCATCGGAATTTAGATATGTTACGCTTACGAAATAATGAGCTCATCAATTTAAATAAACCTTCTGTAATGGGCGTCATTAATATGTCGCCCAATTCTTTTTATAATCCCGCAAAAAATAGCGATGATGCGCTGCACCAAGTAGACGCTATGGTGAAAGCCGGTGCGAATTTTGTTGATGTCGGTGGTGAGGCAACAAATCCTTGTGTGGAGATTGAAAAAGAAGCACCATCGGTACAGCAAGAAATTGATCGTTTATTGCCGGTAATCGAAGCAATCAAACAACGTTTTCCAATTTTGGTGTCAGTCGATACGAGCCAGCCAAAAGTGATGCGAGCCGTGTTAGAAGCGGGTGCAGATATGATTAATGATCAGCGTGCGTTACGTGTACCTGGCGCTATTGACATCGTCGCGCAATATAAGGTTCCTGTTTGTTTAATGCACTTTTTCAATCCACAGCGTGAACCTGGCTCTTCTTCTCACAAAGAATTATTAAATACCATTTGCAGTGATTTGCAGTTGGCGGTGTCGCGATGCCAATCAGCGGGTGTTGCGAAAGACCGTATTATCATCGACCCTGGTTTTGGGCAAGGTAATTACGGTAAAAACACAGCAGAGAATTTTTACTTATTAGCGCAACTCCAATCGTTTTGTGATTTGGGTTATCCGGTGTTGGTAGGTTGGTCGCGTAAATCTATGCTGGGTGATGTGATGGGTGGGGCACCTGCGGATAAACGATTAAGTGGTAGTATTGCTGCTGCTGTGCTTGCAGCAAAAGAGGGCGCGTCTATAATAAGGGTGCATGATGTGGCTGAAACGGTGGATGCATTGACAGTGTTTTCGGCCTATAAAAAACATTATCCCGAAAACGAGCACGAGCGCTAAGTTGTTACCAAGGCTGGGATCCAAAATAAAAACTGAGGAATGAGGCATGACAAAAAAATACTTTGGAACAGATGGCATACGAGGCCAAGTCGGAAAAACATTAATGAATGCCGAGTTTAATTTAAAATTAGGCTGGGCAGTTGGTAAGGTGTTTGGCACTAAAAAATCTGCAAAGATTATTATCGGCAAGGATACGCGCATTTCTGGTTCTATGATCGAGTCTGCATTGCAAGCAGGTTTGTCTGCAGCTGGGGTAGATAGTTATTTATTGGGTGTCGTACCAACGCCCACCGTTGCGTATTTAACGCACTCTTTACGCGCAGATGCGGGTATTGTTATTAGTGCATCGCATAATGTATTTTACGATAATGGTGTGAAATTTTTTGATGGTAAAGGCATGAAGTTGTCGGATGATATGGAGCTAGCGATAGAGGAATATATTGACAAGCCGATGAAAACAGCACGATCTGAGGATCTCGGTAACATTCATACTTTGTCTGATACTGCAGGGCGTTACATTGAATTTTGTAAAAGCATTTTCCCATCTAACTTAAGTTTAAAAGGTTTAAAAATTGTTATCGATTGTGCTAATGGTGCAACCTATCATGTCGCGCCAACCATTCTCCACGAGCTGGGTGCGGATATTATTAAAATCGCATGTGAGCCTGATGGTATTAATATTAATCATGAGTGTGGTGCGACTAATACCTGTCAATTGCAAAAAGCGGTGATTGATCATAGTGCTGATATTGGAATTGCGCTGGACGGAGATGGTGACCGATTGATGTTGGTTGATCATAAGGGTGAGCGAGTCGACGGTGATGAAATACTGTGTATTTTAGCGAAAGATCAAGCAGAGCGGGGCGATAAAAACATTGGTGTTGTGGGAACAGTGATGAGTAATCTTGGGTTGGAGCAGGCGTTACAACAAAACAGCATTAGTTTTACTCGCACGCCCGTAGGCGACCGTTATGTGTTGGCTGAGCTGCAACAGTGTGGTTGGAAATTGGGTGGTGAAAACTCGGGGCATATTGTTAATTTAAACCATACAACAACAGGCGATGGTATTATTACCGCATTAGAAATTCTACGTATTATGCAAACGACTGCTAAGAATTTG
>JAJFJO010000011.1 GCA_021774015.1 Gammaproteobacteria bacterium | reverse complement strand
ACACCTCCGCAGTGTTGTTGTCAGCACGCACTGCACACAGAACGCGTGACGAAGTCCGCGCTTAAAAAACCTGCTGTTAGAGAGTGTTGTTTTTATAGCGCTTACTGGCGTGCGCGGTTCCGAGTCAAGTGTGTGCATGGTTCTAGGTTTGGTGGGTGTTACAGATTCGACTTAGAATCGCCCATGACACGATCTGCATGTGTCAGAAGGTGATAATGCAGAGCTACTTATCGTCTTTCTTAACAGTTGCTTTGGTATCACTGTTGGCTTTACTTGTATCACTCTTTGTATCGTTTTTTGCTCCGCTATCCGTCGATGCTTTTTTATCATCTTTTTTATTGGCGTCTTTGCGGAAGTCTGTCACATACCAACCGCTGCCTTTCAGGTGAAATGCGGCTGCTGATATTTGTTTTTTGAGTTGCTCTTTGTGGCAGTGTGGGCATTCGGTTTTTGGGTCGTCAGAGACCTTCTGTAGAACCTCACAAGACTCACCACAGGCTTGGCATTGGTATTCGTATAATGGCATGGTTGTTATATCTCATATAGTGTTAATTGGAGGTATTGTATTGATTGTGGAGGGGATTGCAATATGTGTTTTATGGGCACGTGCCAGCATGAAGCCAGCACGTGCAGGCAGTATAATATTAATCTTCATCCCATTTCAATGAACCACCTGTTTGATATTCAATCACACGAGTTTCAAAAAAGTTTTTCTCTTTTTTAAGGTCCATCATTTCACTCATCCAAGGGAACGTGTTTTCAGCATCAGGATATTGCTCAGCAATACCAATCTGTGCACAGCGGCGATTAGCAATGTATTCCAAGTAGCCTTTAAACATCTCTGCATTCAAGCCCAATACACCACGAGGCATCGTGTCTTTAGCGTATTGCACCTCTAAATCTACACCGCCTCGAATCATTGTAATAATTTCTTGTTGGAATTCATCTGTCCATAAATGTGGGTTTTCAACTTTAATTTGGTTGATCACATCAATACCGAAATTACAGTGCATAGACTCATCACGTAGAATATATTGGAACTGCTCGGAGGTTCCCGTCATTTTGCCGCGACGACCCATTGCAAAGATTTGCGTAAAACCAACATAAAAGAAAATACCTTCAAATACAACATAAAATGCAATTAAGTCACGCAATAAACGCTGATCTTTTTCAGGTGTTCCTGTGCTAAAGTCAGGATCACTCAGACTGTTTGTAAAGGGGAGTGCCCATGCCGCTTTTGTAGCAACAGAGGGTACTTCACGATACATATTAAACACCTCAGCTTCATCTAAGCCCAAGGACTCAATGATGTGTTGATAAGAATGTGTGTGTAATGCCTCTTCAAACGCTTGGCGCAATAAATATTGGCGACACTCAGGGTTGGTAATATGACGATACACCGCTAATACTAGGTTATTTGCTACCAAGGAATCTGCCGTTGAGAAAAAGCCTAAACTACGTTTGATGATCATACGCTCATCATCCGTTAAGCCATTTGGATCTTTCCATAAGGCAACGTCTGCAGCCATACTAATTTCATTCGGCATCCAGTGATTGGCACAACCATCAAGGTATTTTTGCCAAGCCCAATCGTATTTGAATGGGACTAGTTGATTAAGGTCAGCGCGACAATTAATAATTTTTTTGTCGTCCACTTCAATGCGTGCCGCACCCATTTCTAATTCTTCGAGCCCTGTAATACTTGTAGCTGTCGCACCAGCAGGCGCAGCTTTATTTTTTTTTATATCAGCATCGGCATTTGAAGCCGTAACTGCCGCTTTTGGGGCTTCTGCTTTAGGGTCGGGTGTAATAGAAGAAGCCACAGGTGCTGTGGTGTCAGCATTGTAGTCGCCCCAATCGATTAGGGAGTCGTTAGAGTTATCTGCCATGATCGTTTTCCTCTTTAATGGTGTTTGTAGATAGTTAGGTCATTTTTAAAGTCCCGGTCACTTACCAGCAAGTGACCGGGGGTACTACTAGGGAGTCATTATTGGCACGCCTCACAATCGGGGTCGTCGATTGCGCAGGCTTGTGGTGCCGCAATATTTACTGCATTGAGCTTGCCATCACTAATCGTGGCTTTCTCTGCATTGGTGGCGCCCATGCTGCGTAAATAATAAGTGGTTTTTAAACCACGTATCCAAGCCATGCGATATAAAATATCGAGTTTTTTACCGGATGGTTCAGCCATGTATAGGTTGAGCGACTGCCCTTGATCGATCCACTTTTGGCGGCGAGATGCAGCATCTACTAACCAGCGCGGTTCCATTTCAAAAGCGGTTGCGTACAGTGCTTTTAGATCTGCAGGCACACGGTCAATCAGGTTCACACTACCGTTGTAATATTTTAAATCATGAACCATCACTTGATCCCATAAGCCAATCGCTTTTAGGTCTTTTACCAAATGTGGATTAACTACAGTGAATTCACCCGACATGTTCGACTTCACAAATAAATTTTGATAAGTCGGTTCGATGGATTGGGTGACACCACAAATATTAGAAATAGTGGCAGTCGGTGCAATGGCCATCACGTTAGAATTACGCATGCCGTCTTTTTTCACTTTCTTGCGCAAGCTGTCCCAGTCTAATGTAGTGGATGTATCTTGTTCTAGATACTTGCCACGAGTTTTCGCGACAGCTTGAATAGAGTCGATCGGCAAAATGCCTTGGCTCCATAAAGAGCCTTTAAACGTTTTATAACTACCACGTTCAACAGCTAACTCATTAGAAGCGCTAATTGCATTATAGCTAATGTGTTCCATTAGATTATCAGCAAATGTGACTGCAGCATCAGAAGCATAAGGAATACGTTGTAAATATAACGCATCCTGAAAGCCCATCATGCCAAGACCCACAGGGCGGTGTTGCAAGTTAGAGTTTTTCGCTTGTGGTACGGTATAAAAGTTAATATCAATGACATTATCTAACATGCGCACTGCTGTTTTAACGGTTTTAGCGAGTTTAACTGTATCCAGCTTGCCATCTTTCATGTGATTGGCAACGTTAATACTACCTAAGTTACAGACGGCAATTTCATCTTTTGATGTGTTTAATGTAATTTCCGTGCAGAGGTTTGAGCTGTGCACTACACCAACGTGTTGTTGTGGTGAACGTAGATTACATGGATCTTTAAATGTCACCCATGGATGACCTGTTTCAAACAACATGCCGAGCATTTTACGCCACAAGTTAACAGCAGGAATTTTTTTGCTGCGAATTTCGCCGCGCTCTGCTTTCACTTCGTAGGCTTCATACGCTGTGCGGAAATCATCACCGTAAATGTCGTGTAAGTCTGGTGTTTCATCGGGGGAGAATAATGTCCAGTCTTTCTTTTCAAACAAGCGCTCCATAAATAAATCAGGAATCCAGTTTGCAGTGTTCATATCGTGCGTGCGACGACGTTCGTCACCGGTATTTTTACGTAGCTCTAGAAATTCTTCAATATCCATATGCCATGTTTCTAAATAGGCACATACAGCCCCTTTACGTTTACCACCCTGGTTAACGGCAACGGCGGTAGCATCGGCAACATTCATGAAAGGAACAACACCTAATGATTTGCCATTGGTGCCTTTAATTTTAGCGCCAATACCGCGGACGGGTGTCCAGTCATTACCTAAACCACCAGCGTATTTAGATAATAATGCATTATCTTTAATCGCACCATAAATACCATCGAGGTCATCAGGTACGGTGGTTAAAAAGCAGCTAGACAGCTGTGGTCGTAATGTTCCTGAATTAAATAGAGTAGGTGTTGAGCACATGTAATCAAACGAAGATAACAAGTCATAGAACTCAATAGCGCGCTCTGTGCGTTGCTCGCCTTCTGAATGTGCTAGACCCATACATACGCGCATAAGAAAAGTTTGTGGCAATTCCCAGCGTGTATCATTGTGGTGTATAAAGTAACGGTCGTAGAGTGTTTGTAGGCTAAGGTATGTGATGTTTAAGTCACGCTCCGGTTTGATCGCGTTCGCAATACGATCCAAATCAAAATCTTTTAAGTTAGGGTGCAAGTGTTCGTGTTCGATGCCTTTCTCGATGTAAGCATGAAATACTTTCGGGTATAGTGCATCCAGTGTCTCTGTTTTAAAGTCATGTGATACCTCCAAACCTTGAGACGCTTCAAGGTAGAGGTCGTGCAATAGTAGGCGTGCAGTTACATATGTGTAATTCGGTTCGTTTTCAACTAATGTGCGTGCGCTCATCACGGCTGCTTTATAGACATCGCGTAGTGCAACACCGTCAAATAAATTCTTGCGGGTATCTTCAATGATTTGTGTGGGTGCAACGTCCTCTAAATTTTTGCAGGCGTCAAAGATAATGCCAGTTAACCATGTCATATCGAGTGGCTTTAATGAGCCATCATCTAGTTTGACATTAATAATGGTTTCACTGCCTGCTTTTTTAGCTGCTGCTGCCACATCTCTTTCTTTGCGACGCTCTTCGCGATAGAGCACGTAAGAACGGGCAACTTGTTGCTCACCTGCACGCATTAAAGCGAGTTCAACTTGATCTTGGATATCTTCAATATGTAGGGTGCCACCGTCAGCCCAGCGACGCTGAAAACGCTCGGTAACATCTGCTGCTAATTGAGTGGCCGTATTGTGAATGCGCTCAGAATTGTTGGCAGTATCACCCTCAACAGCGATAAACGCTTTTTTCAAAGCGACAGCAATGCGATCGGTATCATAGGCGGCTACGGTACCATTGCGTTTGATGACTCTAAGTTGACCTGGCTTGGTGGCCTCTAATAGATTTGGGTCATGAATCTGAATGGTGTCAGGCGATTGTTCAGTAATTTTTACGTCCATATACGGGCTCCTAAATAGTGCTTGGTTTGAATGTGGACAGATTGTGTGTGTCTGGCCGGTGTTACTATGTGTATTGTGTTGTTCATTCCCTTGAACCCCAACATGTAGGTGTCTCATCTGTGATGAGCAACAAGATAGTGTGTTTCACTCCTCTTTGCAAGAGGATATCCCGGGGGAAATTCTGTGGATAAGTTGTGTGTTAATCGTTGGACAACTCTGTCCAGTTGGTCGTCTTCATTAGATCATGAAGTTAGGCAGGGAACCTGTTGGAGTGAATTGAGAAGCGGTTATTTTTTGGTGGTTAATGTCTTACAGGTGAATCCTATTTTAGATTCTATTTTTCAAAAAAAGTGAAGATTATTTTATCTCTAAGGTTTTTTCTGGCGTAAGTGGCGTAAATATATGCTAACGTGGCGTAAGCTCAGTTTATTCGCAAAGACAGTTAGCCCATTTTCTGGATATAATAAGGAGCTAGGTTCCCTAACTCAATGAAAGGCAAGGTTATTGACTGCAGTAATAGACGAACAAGGTTATCGATACAACGTTGGCATTGTGGTGTGCAACGCACAAGGCAAGCTGCTGTGGGCCAAGCGCTATGGAATGCCGAACGCCTGGCAGTTTCCCCAGGGGGGTGTGCGCAAAAATGAAGCACCTGAAGAGGCTATGTACCGCGAGCTACATGAAGAGTTGGGATTGTATCCGAAGCATGTTGAGGTGATCAACGTGACGAACGACTGGTTGACCTATCATTTGCCAGAGCGCTTTATCCGTTATGACAGCAAGCCCTTATGTATTGGCCAAAAACAAAAATGGTTTCTACTACGGATGCTTGCAGGAGATGATGCGGTTAATTTGAACGCGGTAGATAGGCCTGAATTTGATCGCTGGTACTGGGCGAGTGAAGCACAAGTGATGGCAGAGATTATCGATTTTAAACGCGATGTATATCGTGAGATGTTAGCATACTTTGCGCCGCACTTACATCAACAGCAAGCGTTAGAGTAGGTGGTATGCGAGTGGCGGCAGAGAGCAATATGATTAAATTAATTCGGCGGTTATTGTTAGAAGTGCAGGCAGCGCCAGAATTT
Source organism: Gammaproteobacteria bacterium (assembly GCA_021774015.1). Lineage (GTDB taxonomy): Bacteria > Pseudomonadota > Gammaproteobacteria > Coxiellales > Coxiellaceae > JAJFJO01. The sequence continues at coordinate 1,047 of JAJFJO010000011.1, read as the reverse complement.
GCTGATGCCTTGCAAACGGTTGTATCACAAATTGCCGAATTTTTACAAGCGGATGCTTGCAGCATTTTTGTAGTGGATGACGATCATGGTGAATATGTATTAGCAGCTACCGTGGGTTTGAATGTCGAATTGATTACCAAAGCACGCATACCGTTAGGTGAGGGTTTGGTAGGTTATGTTGGTGGTCGTGAAGAGCCCATTAATGTTGAAAATGCTTTAGAACATCCTAATTTTTTAGCTCATGAAGATATTGAAGAAGGTCGCTTTAAAGGTTTTATTGGTGTGCCGCTTATTCACCTGGGTGGTTTACTGGGTGTGTTGGTTGTACAGCAAACTGAGCAGCGTTTTTTTGCGGAAGAAGAAGTGGCATTTTTAGTGACGTTGTGCACGCAATTGGCGGGTGAGATTGCTAGAGCAAAAGGTAAAGGTAAATTACACGTTTTTAGAAAACCAAAAAAGCGTGGTAAAAAATCTACTGTTATTTTGGAGGGGGTCGCGGGTTCGTTAGGCGTTGCTGTAGGAACGGCAGTGGTGGTATACCCTCCAGCAGATTTGGACGCAGTTCCGGATCGTCTTGCGAGCAACATCGATGAAGAAATTCATGCGTTTGAGTCTGCATTAAAAGCAGCGCGTGAGGATATTCATGAGTTGCAAATTAACGCGAAAAAAACATTGTCCGTTGCGGAGAATGCATTATTTGATGCGTATTTGAGAGTACTAGATAGTCGCAGTTTGATGAATGAAGTGGAAGATGAAATTCGTGGTGGGCAGTGGGCGCAGTCAGCATTAAAGCGTGTGATGCATCGCCATATTATTCAGTTTGAGTCATTAGATGATGAATATTTACAAGAGCGTGCAGCAGATTTTCGTGATTTAGGCCGGCGTATTTTATCGCATTTACAAGCATCTAAACGCACGAAACCAGAATACCCTAAAAATATGATTTTAGTGAGTGATGAAGTCACCGCAACGGCATTAATGGAAGTGCCGAATGGTTGTTTGAAAGGTGTGATTTCTGGCAGTGGCTCTGCTAATTCGCACGTGGCT
>JAJFJO010000002.1 GCA_021774015.1 Gammaproteobacteria bacterium | reverse complement strand
GTGATCAAATACAAACAGAAAAAAATCCAGCAAACTCAAAATAAAGATCTTTCTCAAAATATCTTGTCAGCGAATGGGAAAACTGAGCCCAAAAAGATACTAAATATGGCTAGGAAGTATCATGCTTACGCTTTGGCGTCGTAGTAGGTAGAGGTGGAGGAATGCTTGAAAAAATACTCCCTGCTTTTAAATGGGGCCTGGGAACTGTAATGGGAAATAAAAATGCTCATTTAAGCTGGATACATATTGATGATCTTTGTCGCGCTATACAATTTATTATTCAGTTAAAAGAGCCTGAGTCAATCTATAACATCACCTCCCCCTCATCCTGCACACAACGTACCTTTGCTAAAACAGTTGCTAAAGCCTTGCATAAACCATGCTTCCTACATCTCTCGGAGTTTTTTGTAGAAAATATTTTTGGCCAAATGGGCAAAGAACTGCTATTAGCAGACCAAAAAATATTTCCAAAAAATCTTGAGAACGCAGGTTTTAAATTTAACTATAAAGAAATCAAGCATGCAATAAGTGATATTTTACAAAAATAAACACACAACACACACTGCACACAGAACCCAAGTCTAATCCGGAAACGAGCGCCAGCGAGTTGCTCGGATAGGCTGCGCTTAAAAACTGCTAGCTATCTAGAGGCGGGATTTTTACTAAGCTTCACTAAAAGCACTTATCAAACTGGCGCTCCTTTTTAAGCCTGGTAAACAACGCGCTCTTAGCAAGCCAGCGGTTTTTAATCGCCCATTACGATAGTTATTATAATGGATGTGTTATTGCAGGCACATTGTTTGGGTATTGTAATTATGCAGGTTTTGCTCAATGGGCGCTTCTGTGCATAGTCCATGCCATCAGCACACACTGCATCCATAATAGCACCTACAGTATTTGCCGACGTAAAAAACTACATAACATGACACTTCCGAACAGGTTGACTAACATCAGTTTCATCAGGGTACGTAGGGACAGGCACACCCTGCTGTTGAAATTTTTTGAGTTCATTACGCTTTGCCGCGCTTATAGCCTCTGAAAGTTGATCCGGACTCGTCACTGATGTAACGGAACCAGACGTAAAAAAGTCATTAACGTCCCCAGCTTTTAACATAGCTGCTGCAAGTGTGGCACAACTATGAGAAGTTGTAGGGTATAAAACATTTGCACCTAACAGAGCCCAGCCATCTAACTGCCCCTTGGTTGCTTCAAATTTTTCTATAATACTAGCCGTATCAAAGAAATGCAGATAAAAAATAAGTTCAGGTCTTCTACCTTCCAATCGTATATCCTCAGTTGGGTTTCGTAATAGCCGGCCAGGTTCCGGTTTAAATATACCTGGACCTCCTACACTGGAAGGATCATCCCCGTCAGTTGTTGCCCGCTTTGGCCAAAAGCTAATATAGTTTACAGGTGATTCACCAGCAGTTGCATCCGTAGCAGAAGAGGCATCAGCAGATGCCGATGCTGAACTTTGTTTGATATTTGGCATATGCAATGAAATATGCCCAACATCCTCACCCGGGTGTGTATGGTGGTGACCCGATGTCCAAATCCGCACAACTACTAAATTTTCCATTTCTGCCACATTGGCTTCGTTATCACCCGGCTTAATATCATCTATATTTGGTTGCATCAGTTTTTCCTCACATTTATATTAAAACACAATCACCTGCCGCCACTTTTGGTTTAGGCTTTCCTGTTATGTCAATTCCACATAGCTTTAATTTTTCATAACACCATTTTGTACAATTATAACTATCACCACCGCGCAATAATTGCACCATTTCAAATGGAATTTTTTCTCCCTGCTGCCCAACACGTTCAGCATCTTTCTTTATAGAAGCTATCATCTCCAGGGCTTTAATTCGACCAACATAATAGCTCACCGCTGGAAAATCTTTATAATCTCTTTGATAATCATCTTTTTCAAATACACGAATTTGACTAACAACACCTTTTTGATCGTCACCTAATAAATCATATTGCCCCACGAATAATGTATTAGTAGCTATGCCTGCACCAGGAAGAGGGCTCAGCCCTTCAACCAATAGTGTAGAATGTCCCATTATTTTTTGCAGTCCGTCACCCGTATTAATATTCAAAATTGAAACAATATAAACATCTTCATTAAATTCAAATTCTTCATGGATTCGGCTCTTTCTCATATCTATAATTCCTCAATAGTTTTTCTAATGCTAACCTAGCAAGGGAACTCTAACCTCTGCACCTGCACCTGCACCTGCACCTGCATCCCAATCATCATCATAATCGTTATCATCACCGTAATCATAATGATCACCACGATCATTAACATGCAACCTTATATCAGCAGTTTCTGAAATCCTAGGAGCATTAGCATCCACGGATTCTTTTTTTGATTTAGCTTTCTCTAATAACTTTTCTAAACCATTAGGCGTGTAAACAAGGCCCTGCCCTTTAAAATTACGTCGACAAATCATAATGCTGGCAACCAATGGAATAATCACACAAAGTATAAATACTATACTAATGACAACCCCGACTCCATTATCTTCCGCAGTTATTGGTTCAGATCTATCTTGTAATATTCGTGCTTGAAATGGGAAGTACAACACACCCCCAACAATCGCCATCCAAATACAACTAAGCATGCAGGCGAAGATATCTAACATCCAACCATCAGCACGAGCCTGAAGATCCAAACCACCCGATCTTAACAACCCCAAAACTAAGCCACAACAATTCTTATCCTCTTCTCTGAGTAAACTACTACCTAGTAAGGACCAATTTTGATCTTGCTGCTGAAACTGCTCAAATATTCGATGCATAGCTTCAACATTTAAAGCTTGATAGCTAAAAACTACATCTGGCGATCGTTGCTCAGCAATTAAATCTTCAGGAAGGGTATTCAATTTCCCACCAACAGATAGTAACGCACTTTTATCCCTTGATGTAGGCCAAAAACTTGCGTATATACCAGCTGTCTGTAACGAAGCATGCCCTACGTCACCTCCTTTACCTCTCCATATTCGAACACGCACTTCATTAGGAAAAATGTCCATCACGTCAGCTATTGACTCAACCTCTCGATCCATCTTATCTTGCGCCATCCGTAACAATTGTTTGATCTGCCGAAATGAATCCAAGGTACTATATCGACCCAGCTTTTCATTGTTGCGTGTTAAATTTGCTTTACAGCAGGCAATACAACTCACAATACAACAAAGAAACGGACTAAGAAATAAACTGTATCCATTAACATCTTTTATTTTTAAAAAATAATTTACTGTTAAAATCGTGCAAAGTAAAAATAGCATTATCGCGGTCCAACGAATATGCATTCGATGTATAGGCAAACAAAAACCGGGGAGAGGGAGTATTATATAGTTTAAACTGAAAGCAGCATCACTCTGCACAGTCTCTTCATATTGTTGTAAACCGCCCTGATAAAGAACAAATAAAATCAAATTATTCAAATTAATATATTGAACCAATTCAGTATCACTTGCTTGAAGATAATTTCGATAGCGGCTACCAATAGCACGCTGTCTCGCTTGCTCACCAAGCACCTCTTGCGCAGAAGCATTAAAAGATTTTAATCTATCATTTTGAGCCTGAGTTGAAATTTCAACTTGGCTTCCTTCAAATAGTTTTTCCAGCTCATCGCTTCCAAACTGATCTGGCATTGCCCCAATTACCACATCGATAGCATTCACGTCTAACAGATTAAAAACAAAAGATTCATTCGCCCCCGCACCTATACGCGTTGCATCCTCATCATAATTATTTACCCGACAAATTAATGGAAACTGCCCTTCACGCTCAACAGCTAGAAACCCAGCATAAGATGAAAGTGTCTGAACTGAAAAATATTTAGTTTCAGGATGATCCCAAACATGGACTTTTACTTGAGTGGTCATTAAATTTTGACGCATGATCACAGATACCTTAAAACATCAAATTATTATAAGCAATAGGACATAGGTTACTGCAAATTCTCAGTTTTTTACAGTGCTTTTTTGGGAGTTAATCATAACCAACCATCTAACAGTTTATTTATTCGCCTGTTAACTAATATATGGTCTTTAACAAATTTAATCGTTGCTTTTATAGGCGCCAATGGCTTTACACTACCACCGACATAAAATTACTTTAGCCCATTCTACCCATTCTACCCATTCTACCCATTCTAATAAATAACATAAATATTAAAAAACACCCTGAATACTCCAATTCTAAATGAGGACTTTATAATATTTCTACAAGCCTAAGATCATTCAGCTCCACTATGCCAAAACATCCCCGATCAAACCAAAAAAACGCAGTTAGACTGCGTTTTTTTGGTTAATAAATACCTTTTTTACGAATAGCTATGCTTCTGTAAGCATAATATCACTACTTTCACTATCCTAGGCCAACGGCATTGGCATATCACCTGAACCAGACGCAGACGCAGCAGCACCTGAACCAGACGCAGCAGCACCTGAACCAGACGCAGCAGCACCTGAATCAGACGCAGCAGCACCTGAATCAGACGCAGCATCATCAGGCGCGCTAAAAAGCCCCGCAGCAGCACCAGCAGCCACTGGCGCCGCCTTAGCTGAATTAGTAAGAGCCTCTACAAGAAGGGCATCCAACACTTTACAATATTCATCAAGGTTTTTTACTTGTCTCAACGGAACTTCCAGCTTATTTAATAGTGGAAACCTGCTGGACATGAAGTTCTCACCAGGAACTGTCTTAAATAAATCTAACCCACATACATCACCAACAAGAAGGGGGTCCGCATTGATAAATTGCTGGGGGCCATTTGCTTGATACGCCGCTAGTATATTCAGATTTTTATCTGAGCCAGCATCTGAAGTTCCATAACCATTAA
>JAJFJO010000001.1 GCA_021774015.1 Gammaproteobacteria bacterium | reverse complement strand
GAGATGCAATTGATTGACCTTTGCTAGTAAAAACCACCGCCCGCGAACTGGTTGTGCCTTGATCAATTGCTAAAATGTATTGGGTCATCATATTGCACTCCTGCTGTGTAGAGTATAATTGCAAAACATGGCATTCACAATCGACTATGGGTGGGTATCATTGACCTGATTCGAATCAGTCGATTACTGAATAACACGAAAACTACCTAGCAAAGAATATTATGATTCACACTCATCATAATTTGACTAATACCCTCTGGTTAACGATTGGCTTATTTATTTATGCACGCAATCTATATTTTGCGTATAAAGCGAGATGTAGAACCTAAAGGCCAAAATCAGAAAGTGAAAGTGCAGGTCCAGGCACCTGACCAGCACCCCCTCAGCCCGTGGGGCCTCAGGAAAAAAATGTGAACCATTTGCGCTAACATCAATATCTGGAACAAACTCTCTAATCACCGTCTCAATTTTTATTTTTTCTTCAGGCTTCCTGCGATACCGCCTAGCAAGCCAAGTGGAGCTAGTCTCTTTAAAGCGAGCCAGTACCTCATCTAAATTTAGCTCCCCTATCCGATTAAAATTCTCCTTTTGCGCAATCAATTTTTCAAGAATTCGCTCCAACAATTTCAGTTTAAATTTATCACCAGAAAAATTATCACACACGACATCAAGTACGCCACCATCTTCAGTTTTAATCTCAATCTTTAGCATAAAATTTGTGAATATCTCTTCAAGAGAAAGCTTAATGAAATCGTTCATTACATGATGCTTTCGGGGAAGCCTCCCGGGTAATAGAGGTGACTCCTCCTTCACAACATCTCCCACATTCACATCAATTAATTTATCAATAAAAACCCCCAAATTCACTACATCTGGATTTTCCACCACAGAATCTTGTGGGGCAGTAGAAGAGCTTTCTGCTTTTAACTCGCGTTGAATTTCAATACATATATCAGTGAAAAGGGTAATATAAGGGAACGGCTTTATTGCTAATTTTGTTAACGCATGCAAACTATCGTGCCAAGGAAACCCATAATATCCCGCCTTCCAACCGTCAGCGCTTATCGCGCTTTCACCGTCTACAAGATCTTCAGGGATTTTCACACCCCAAACATGCCGACCTTCTCTTATATTAAACACTTGCGCAAGGCCACTCTGAGCTGCAGACTGAAATATGTTACTTTCCTTAATAGAAAATATCTCTCCTTTTATAACAGAGGGTTCTACCGCAAAGAAATATCCTGACTTTCCCTATGTAGAGCTGCTACAATTAACTCTATGGATGAACAAATCACAACAGACCTATTAATCATCGGCGGCGGGATCAACGGCTGCGGGGTTGCAGCGGATGCTACCGGTCGCGGATTGTCAATCGTTCTATGTGAGCGTGATGACTTGGCTTCTGCCACCTCCTCTGCTAGCAGCAAACTGATTCATGGTGGTTTACGTTATTTAGAGCAATACGACTTTAAACTAGTGCGTGAAGGCTTGCATGAACGTGAAGTGCTTATGAAAAAAGCACCCCATCTAATTCATCCGCTCAATTTTGTCTTACCACACGACAAACACTTGCGCCCGGCATGGATGATACGCATTGGCCTTTTTTTGTATGATCACTTATCAAAAAGAAACACACTGCCCAGCTCCAAACGGCTTAATTTAAGAAATTGCATTGAAGGCAGCACACTCAAGGATGAATTCACCAAGGGTTTTCGCTATGCCGACTGTCAAACAGATGATGCTCGACTGACTGTTGCAAATGCGATGTTTGCACGAGATCGCGGTGCGCACATTCTCACACACACTACCTGTGTGAACGCTAAGCGCATTAATGGGCATTGGCAAGCAACACTGGATCACAATGGCAAGAAAACCACGGTTACCGCCAAAGCTATCGTCAATGCTGCTGGCCCTTGGGTGACCGACGTGCTACACGATGTGTTGCATAGCACCTCTAATAGCAGCATTAAACGCGTGCAAGGCAGTCATATTGTATTACCAAAACTGTATATGGGTAATCACGCCTATATTTTACAAAACTTGGATCAGCGTATTGTATTTGCTATCCCTTACCAAAAAGATTACACACTGATTGGCACTACCGACTTAGACATTAAAAAAGATCCGCGCGACAGTGAAGTCACGCAACAAGAAATTAATTACTTATGTGACGTCGTCAGTCGCTATTTTAAAATACCCATCAACCAAAAAGATATCGTGTGGGCATACTGGGGTGCGCGTGCATTATATGACGATCAACCACGTGACAATCAACTATCCAACCCTTCAAAGGTAACACGTGAATACCATTTGGATGTTGAAGCAGAAAATAACAACTGCCCTATTGTTTCTATTTTTGGCGGAAAAATAACGACATATCGCACACTAGCTCAGCACGTTATGCAAAAATTAAAAACGTTTATGCCCGAGCTAGGTGATAATTGGACGGATTTAGCGCCTTTACCTGGCGGTGACATCGGCGGTTTATCCTGGGCAGCTTACGTTGAGATGATGAAGAAAAAATACACCTGGCTACCAGACGAATTAATTGACCGCTATCTTCATACCTATGGCAGTTTAACCAACACTTTGCTAGAAAATTGCCATCAACTGAAAGATTTAGGCGAGCATTTTGGTTGTGAACTATACCAACGAGAAGTTGATTACCTAGTGGAGTATGAGTGGGCTTTACATTCTGACGATATTTTATGGCGGCGCACTAAACTTGGACTGCAGTTTAACCAAATATCTAGCGAAGCATTAGACAGATACCTACTAAAGCCATGACTATTTCTACGAGTATGCTATGCTGTATCCACACTTTTAAGGACAACGATAGACTCATGAAAACCAAAGAAATAGAAAAAAAACTGAGCAATGCGGGGTTACAAAGCCGGCCTGCACAAATAGAAATGATCCAGTCTGTCTATAATGCTGTTCAGAAAAAACAATTGCTGACAGTTGAAGCACCCACAGGGACCGGTAAAACGGTCAGTTACTGTCTTGGGAGCTATTTTGCCAGGCCTGCAAAAAAAACAATCATTATCAGCACCTCCACTATCGCACTACAAGAGCAACTTATTAAAAAAGATTTGCCACTGCTTGAAAAAATACTCGGGAAAAAATTAAATATTGGCTTAGCAAAAGGGCGCCGACGCTATGTATGTCACGCTCGCCTGCTCAAACAAGATTGGCAAGCAGACTTATTAGAGAGCAGCCCAACACTTGACACACTAAAATTAAAGCTACAAAAAAGTGAATGGTTTGGTGATCGAGATGAACTAAATGAATCAATAGATGAAAAAGAGTGGCGCAATATTAGCACCGATGCATCAGGCTGCAGTGGTTCACTCTGTGAATATTATGAAGAATGTGCCTTTTTTCGTGCGCGCAAAACCACACATCAAGCTGATATTATTGTTGTTAATCACAACTTATTATTATCTGATTTAGAATTGGGTGGTGGCATTGTGCTACCTCCACCGGACAAGTGCATTTATATTATTGATGAGTGCCATCATCTCCCAGAGAAAGCGCTAAACCACTTTGCCAAATCCGACACCATTATGGGGTCTGTTGAGTGGATCAATGGCCTCACAAAAACGCTTAGCACTGCTGTAAAAGAAGAACTCATTACGGAAGGCATGAAACAAACAATTAATGATTTAACCCATGAACTCGTGCAATCATTAACGGCAATGCGCGATGCCGTTGTGCTCAAAGAAAATGTATTTGAAGACAACATTTGGCGTATCACAGAAACACCCGATGACATTAATGAGATTGCTAAAAATATTAAAGTTACCTGTGCACAAGTTATCGCACAAGGTGAGCAAATGCACCAAGATTTAGAGCTAAATGCTAAACAAAGCTCCTTAGATCCAACCATCAAAGAGGCGTATTCAAAAATCATTGCCAGCTTAGGCTTTGCATTAAACCGTGCTAACAACCTCTATGAAACATGGGAACTATTTACCCATAAAAGACGCGATAAAGAAGCCCCCGTCGCACGTTGGTTTGAGCAACGCCAAGATGCTTTTTTCTGTCATGCATCGCCGATTAATGTGAGTCAAAAATTAAAAACCTTGTTCTGGAGTAAAGCAGTAAACGGCGCAATTTTATGCTCCGCAACAATCACCGCGTTAGGCAAATTTGATGATTACAATCGAAAATCCGGCTTAAAAGAATGTAAAAATGCGGTGAGTAAATCCGTCGCCAGCTGCTTTGATTACAGCAAATCTGTTTTGTACCTCCCTAAAATGACGAATGAACCCTCGGGCTTTAATCAAAGTGCGCACATCGAAGAAACGATTCGCTTACTGCCCGATTTAATTCTCCCCACCGCTGGGACCTTAATCTTATTTTCCAGCCGAAAAGCAATGGAAACTGTATTTGACCAAATGCCTGACTCAATTACTGCAGATAGTTTAGTACAATCATTCCAAAGTAAAAATAAACTGATCGAAAAACATAAAACACGGATTCGACACGGCAAACGCTCAATTATTTTTGGACTCGCATCTTTTGGTGAAGGTTTAGATTTGCCGGCTGATTTTTGCCAACATGTCATCATTCATAAAGTACCTTTTGCAGTGCCCTCTACACCCATTGAATTAACTCGTAACGAATGGCTCAAGAAAAACAACCTAAATGCCTTCATGTTGTCGTCGCTGCCAGCCGCTTCTATTCGCTTAACTCAGTATGTCGGTCGCTTAATTCGCCAAGAAACTGATATCGGCATCGTGACTATTTTAGATAAGCGACTGTATTCCAAACAGTATGGCAGTTTGCTGCTTGCCAACCTACCCGGTTTTGAACATATAATTAATCAAGATATTAGCGTTTTAAAAACCCATGCCACTGTTCGTAAACTGATCTGTTATCAAGAAGCATAAATTGATCATCAAATAATTTTGTGGCTGCTAGGAAATTGCCGACCGAGCGCATCTCAACTAGTTTACTTATGCACTTATCCGGGTACCCTTCAAAACACAATCTTCACGTGCGGGGCCATAACTAAAAATATAACCATCAAATTCTGTTTTATCAAAAATATATTGTTGGAATTCATTTTTTTTCAACTCAACTACATGCCCTGCTCCCTCATCAACAGGGATTGTTTTTTCAAATTGATCTAAACACGTCACAGCAAGTGTTGTTTTTTTTAAAATATTGCTAGATAATTTCCTTAAATCAGCATTTATCTCTGCATTCATCGCATCAATATTAAGCGGTGCAAATCGTAATTTCCCTTGAAATTTATGGGGAAGATTTGTCTCGTCTTTAAAATGGGGGCAAGGACAAATAGGATACTCATTATCTAACGGTCCCGCACCATGTCGAGTAACATAACATCGTGTCACATAATGAACATCCAAGTGTTTTATATTATTATGAGCTGCAATGGCAGATACATTCTGTAACCCTGTATTAGAACGCGTTACATGCGGGAAATTCTTATGACTCTGATCAAGAAGTAACCCTTGGGCACCTTCAAATATTAACGCCTCACTTTTAGTGATATAACCATAATCAGCAACATCACAATAGTTTAAGAACATTTGAACATCATTCACAAAGTGTTCAAAAATTTCTTCTGATAAAATCAAGTCTTCTTCGCTCTGCGTTAGTTTTCTTGCTATTAACTGATTCAATCTCACTTCTAACCACTCACCTCGGATAAGGAGCAATTTTTTTCTTAACATATTACGATCAAATAAATCCTTGACAGTTATCTTATATTTTTCATATAAACTTCTTTCTATCGTTTCATTAATACCAACCCCACAACTTCCGTGCCGCTTATTCCCCAAGAAATTTTCAACTACTTGATTTATAAACATGTCATACGGAGTGGTAACAACAGCTTCTGGGTGAATAGTGACTTTTGGAAAGTAACCTTTCACCCGAAGTTTGTCCAACTCTTGATTAAATAATATTGGATTTGCAATAAAAAAACCACTCAGGTAAGTCTGAGCCCCAGCAAATGTACCGCTCGAAAAATGGCTAAACACATGCCTAACACCACTTGGTCGTTGAACCGTATGTCCTGCTTGTGCACCCCCATTAAAGCGAAGAACTAAGGTGTTTATAGGGTCTTTCGAGCAACCCTCGGCCGCAAGAAAGTCTGTTATAAGTCCTTTTCCTTCATCGCCATAATTCGCACCAATAACAACAGCTGCTTTCATCATTGCCTACGTTGGAGATGGAGCTGACTGCGTACGTTCATAGTAATCGTCACATAAACGTTTTAATGCATAATTTTTGGTTAGCTTCTTATCCTTTAACTCCACCCCAGATATAGGATCAGTATTGTGATTTTCAAGCCACTCCTCAATAGCCCTTTTTTCATAGGTCTGCCCCGTACTAAGCATCACAGGAACTCTCATAACCTCTTGAGTAATAGGACATATGAGAAACGACTCCAGCTCTTCATCCGCACCTGTGGCTTGTGATGCGTCCGCAGAGGCAGCTCCAGCCCCAGCCGCTCCAGCTCCAGCCCCAGCCGCTCCAGCCCCAGCTCCAGCCGCTCCAGCTCCAGCCCCAGCTCCAGTACTAGAAAAAAGGGCAGCAGGCCCTCTTGGAACTGTAACTTTTTCAAGTTCATCATGAAACATTGCATCGATTATTCGTTTCGCCCTCTCTGCAGGCAGTGCTGCAAAGGATGTCTTATAATTCGCGCATAACTGAGCAATGTTAGGATTAATTCTTAAAACCAAGTCTCCTGCTAATTTTTCACCTGTCACTGGATCTTTCTTATGCTCTTGGGTATACCTAATAACCGCAGATCTTTCATAGGCTCTCTTGCTATCCCCCCAAATCACCGGATAACGCATGAACTGACGACTTATAGGGCACAGCGTATAGGATAAAACTTCTTGCCACTGCGCATCGGTCAGGCTACTTAAACTTTCTATTTCCCATTCTGCAGTACCGATTGCACTTATTTCAGTCTTTACAGCCGGCCGATGGCGTTTAACGATATTGGCAATCGCATCAGCAACACCATCAGTATTTGTTGGAATAACCTTATCATGACCAAGCAAAATTTCCCATTGCTTCGCCTCAGCTCTTTTCTGTGCATCTGATTTCTTTGCTCGCTTAATAAAGTCATACTCAAAAGCCAACCCATCAGTGATAGCAATATGGTATACATCATATTGTTCTCGCACGGCATCAAGTAGTACTTCATTAGAAATATCCCCACCATCATAGGAGGGGTCAAGCCACATCTGTATTTCATTAGCCGTTAGTGTGGGGTGTACATTATCATCGCCTATAGTAATCAAAACTCCCTTGCGCCCACTAGTTCTAACATAGTTCAATTGGGTTTTGTTTGCTGCATACCACCATAGCAAATTATAACTCTCAGCACCATTAGCACCACCCTTACCTTCCAACCAAATTTTTGGTAATTGCTGTGCAAATCTATTATCAGACTCAAAGTGCGTTACCTGTAATGGAGCATCATCTGACTTCGCATCACCAATGCCTGCAAATGAAATTTGGAGATTTTCATAGGGCCTGCTGAACTCTTGTTTTAAGTCAACCATCAGGCTACCTAATCCGCCTTTAAGCAGTGATTTTGGAATAACATCCATTGAACCAGTCACATCTAAACCAACAAGAACTGTAATAACCTCTCTAAAATAATTGAACGGACCTGTTCTTGAAAACCTCGCACTCACTTTTGCTGGATTAAATTCATCACACATAGTTGTTGCTTCAAACCCTGCACTTTCACTCCGTGTAGCAATTGAGGCTTGGACTTTATACGCATTTACATCAAAATTCCCTGAACCCATTTCACTTCCTCCATTTTAAAACAAACCTAAAGTGGAACTCCACCACTTAACCAACTTTATAAGTCATTTCTGTTTCTTTTGCAGCTAAAATGATATCACTATTGTATCGCTACAAAGAAGCAATGTAACCCCCATTCTGAGGTGAAAACAGCCTTTTAAAATTCTTTTCCCACCACTTGGTCAGAACATGTAAGGTTTCTATTTTGTTATTTTGTTATAAAAAGGTTTACGTAGTGATTAAATGATTTTGTGGGCGCCAGAAAAATGCCAACCCATTTACTTATAGTTTGGTAAGTTTGAAAGTCGAATCAACGCTAACGGTAAAGGCTCAATGGGCACTTGCTCAACTTTGCCATATTGGTAGGTTTTCGCAAACACTCGACTTCGCGGATATTTTGAAATCAATTTAAATTCAGATGGCCGCAATTGGTTACGCCATTTCACTTCAATAGGCCAAAATTTTTCATTCTTTACATAAGCAACATCAATTTCACCTTCAGACTTAATATAAAAAGTGGGAAAATAACGGTTAAAATAATTACTCACTATTGCCTCAGTCAAGTCTGCTGCAATAGAGGAATCCTGCAAATCAGTAACAATACGATCCGAGGGTTCTGACACTGGCAATATCCACTGTTTAATCGCATGATAGATAAAAGGATCAGTAAATGTTAGTTTACGTGCTTTTTTAGGCGCCGCGGCTAATTTATCCTCCAGCAATGCAGGTTGCACAAATAAAGCATCCATGATAGCTAAAAGTTCGCAATAGTCCGAGACTGTTTTATGGCTATCAATTGATATTGCATCTGCTAGTGCATGCCATGACACTTGCTTATTATAACGCTTTATAATCGCCGATAATATTTCTTTGAGGTATATTTCTTGCTTGCCTCGCTTTAGTACATCTCCACGTATCCAGTCCGAGTACGTTTTTAATGTTGCTGACATTACTCGCCCCTCACGAGCAACATCATTAATAGCTTTAAGATAGCCACCATGCATGAGATAATTATTGAATTCCTGATAAAGCTGCTTCATATCTTCATGATTAATATCACCATGATCTACAGATAAAACATCTACATTAGGAATTGTATTTTTAAGCTTCAAGAACTCATAAAAAGAAAGTGAGTGCAAATGAAAGTCAACCTTATCTGCCCTACCTCTTCGACCGGGAAATGTCATGCGTGCCGATTGCATTAAATTTAAATCTGAACCCGTTAAAACCACAACACAGTTATGTAACAACCCCGAATCAACAGCAAATTTAATTGCCTTATCCCACACTTTTATATAAGTAACCTCATCGATAATAATATAAAACAATTGACTACTTACATGCTCAACAGCACCATTCTGCAATAAATCGACTAACGCATGGTGATCATCAATAAGTTCGCCGGTATAAAATACAATACGTTCCGGCTCCACCCCGCTTTGCATTAAAGCGAGTATCCACTGTTTCAAGAGCGTTGTCTTTCCTATTTGACGCCCTCCCCCAATAGTATATACACCTGGAATATCTCGAGGTAGCTCATCGATGAGCGGGCTATGATACGTATAGGGTTGCTCATTCAGTGCTCGTAAGTGATGATCAAATTTACAATAATCATCCAAACCTCTGAGGTGCCCATTGTATGCTGCAAATCTAATATCCATGATTACACTATAGCTCATTACCCAAATTTGGGCAATGTCTATTACCCAAATTTGGGTAATAGGCATTGTTAAAATATAAATCATTTTACTTTCAATGAATTATGTGGAATTTACAAATCCAGAAAATTGGAGAAAACTAGATATTAAGGCCTCTAACGCTCACAGCCTGTGCGTACAAAAGGTAGCCCCACAACCCTTCGAGCAGCAGTATCTATCACACGGACACACTTCTTAGCCCTTGAGGAAGCCATTTGCATTAAATAATTAACTTTAGATGTGCGATACTGTCAACCTGAATGCTTAAGCCCACCTCGCGATCTGCTGTGGATAAAAAAATGCCGGAACAAGTCCGGCATTTAAGGGTTTGTAGTGGATCCCGGATAATAAGGCTCTCTAACACTCGCGAAGAATAACAAAACTCCAGGGTAATAGAGATAAAGCTAGTTAGATTAGCTCCAGCCTGTAGCCTCAGCAACTGCTTTACCAATTTCTGCAGGAGACTGAACGGTTTTCACACCAGCAGCTTCTAAAGCGGCATACTTATCAGCAGCCGTGCCTTTACCACCAGCAATGATGGCGCCTGCATGACCCATACGCTTTCCAGGAGGTGCTGTCACGCCTGCAATATAAGATACAACTGGCTTAGTCACATTGTTTTTAATGAACTCTGCCGCTTCTTCTTCTGCAGTACCACCAATCTCACCCACCATAACAATCGCTTCAGTTTGCTCGTCATTTTGAAACATTTCCAAAACATCAATAAAGCTCGTGCCCGGAATCGGATCACCGCCGATACCTACACAAGTGCTTTGACCAAAACCTAATTCGGTGGTTTGGTTAACTGCTTCATAAGTGAGTGTACCCGAACGCGATACAATGCCTACTTTACCTTTTTGATGGATATGACCAGGCATAATGCCAATCTTACATTCTCCAGGAGTAATAATACCTGGGCAGTTTGGGCCAATAATGCGAACGTCTTTATCTTTAATATACTGTTTTACTACCAGCATATCTTTAACGGGAATGCCTTCTGTAATACAGATAATCAGTTTAATGCCTGCATCCACCGCCTCAATAATAGAGTCTTTACAAAATGGAGCTGGCACAAACAACATAGACGCTTCAGCTCCTGTTTTTTCAACAGCATCTTTAACGCTATCAAAAACAGGCAAACCCAAGTGAGTTTCACCCCCTTTCCCGGGTGTCACACCACCAACAAATGTTGTACCGTATTCAATACACTGTTCAGAGTGGAGGCTACCTTGCTTACCGGTAAAACCCTGACATATTACTTTGGTTTCTTTATTAACTAATACACTCATTACACTGCCACCTTGTTGTCATTAACTTCTGCCACAATACGCGCTGCCCCATCAGAAAAACCATTTGCAGCAATAATATTCAAGCCACTATCTACTAGTTTTTTCGCGCCCAATTCAGCATTGTTTCCTTCAAGGCGAACAACGACAGGCACACTAATACCGACATCAGCAACCGCACCAATAATTCCATCTGCAATCAAATCACAGCGAACAATACCACCAAAAATATTCACAAAAATACCTTTAACGTTTTTATCGGATACAATAATTTTGAATGCTTCTGCTACTCTCTCACGTGTCGCGCCACCACCCACATCTAAGAAATTAGCCGGACGGCCGCCGTTAAGTTTAATGATATCCATAGTGGCC